>NZ_AYXS01000015.1:0-55023 GCF_000505765.1 Asaia sp. SF2.1
CCACGGAACCGTCCCAGGTCGTTTTGTGCGCCGCCCCTTGGGAAGCAATGGCGATTGGTCCTGCGACCAACGTCCCTACGCCTGCTCAAACAATTCATTGCTTCGGAAAGCGCCGTAGGTAAATCGTTTGCCGAGCGCTGTTTCAGCGCGAATACCAAGACAAACATAGAGCTCTGCCCGGACAAGAGGATAGACGCGGCGACCGGCGATGTCTGACGCTGTTCATAGCTTCGCCCCGTGAAGCCAAATCCATGAATGCCGCGATGGCTGATCAGCGCCTTTCCTATATGCTGCGTGATATGGGTCACCGCTACAGCAAAGAGCCTCAGCTATCGTCACCCCACCCGGTCGGGACACTATTTTATCTTTGAGAAGCGCAGCACCATCGGTGATACCGGACTGATCGCTCGGCGCGGAACCATACGAATGAGAAGAGTGAGCGCAAGGGGCGGCCTAGCGCCGTGTCGCAGCACCAAAATCCAAGCTTGGATGACATTTGACAGCACCCCGTCGAACACGGTGCGGGATTTCGGCTAAACGGGAAAAGGCCCACGCAACTGCATCGTCTGCCCCCTTACTCTTTCAGCGGGGGCCATTCCAGGATCGTATCGCCAGACGATACAAGCTTCGAAACGTTTCCCACACCAAACACAGAGCTTTACGGGCGTGAGCGTTTGGCTCCCCCGATCAAACGCATACGAGAGGGTCACGCCAACTCGCATAATCTGCGCCTTCTCGACCCAGAGCAGGTCTCAGCTTTCGCGATACGACCAGCGCCTAAGCATTCCTGAGCGGCCTAACTCGCGAGCAAAGATACCCTACGGGGCATGCTCCTCTCTGCGCCAGATCGCAAAGGAAGGGCGCAACTCATGAACGAGATGGCGTCATCCGGACGTGCCTATGGCATGCGAACTAAGCAGGCAGTGACCTGTGCAAATCTCGATTTGGAAAGTTGGACCCGAAGGAAAATGGCTGGGGGACCTGGATTCGAACCAGGGCTGACCGGGTCAGAGCCGGTAGTTCTACCGCTAAACTATCCCCCAGCAGTTGAGCCGTAGCTCAGTGCCTTGCGGTGGCGGTCAGATAGCATCCACCCCACAGCGCCGCAACCCCCCTTTTTGCATTTTTTTCGACAAATCAGTCTTTGTCCCGTCACAAAATCCTTGCTGTGCTGTGCCAGCGCTATCACATTGTTTTTTACACAAGATTTCCGGTGCATCGCACCATCACAAAAAGGGGACGATCATGGGCTACCGCCAAAGCGATGCTGCTTCCCCCTCGATCGGGGGGCACGCCCCCAGGCATTTTGCCGCCCTCGATCTCGGCACCAACAATTGCCGCCTCATGATCGCCAGGCGAAGCGGGCACGGTGTGCAGGTGCTCGACCGCCAGAACCGCATGGTCTGCCTCGGTGAAGGGCTGGTTGAAACCGGCGAACTGAGTTCGCGTGCCATGGATCGCGCCATCCGAACACTCGACAGCTACGCCGCACGCATGGATGGCCTCCCCTCGCTTCAGGTGCGCGCCGTCGCCACGGAAGCGTGCCGCCGCGCCCTCAATCGCGACAGCTTCCTCTCGCGCGTGCGCTCGGAAACCGGCCTCTCTCTGGAAATCATCTCCCCAAGGGAGGAGGTAGAACTTGCTGTTGAGGGATGCCGGACCTTGCTGCACCGCGACCCCGAAGGGGGTCGACGGGCTATTCTTTTTGATATCGGCGGCGGCTCGACGGAAGTAGCGTGGCTTAGATTGCATCCAGAGACGCACGAGCACGAGGTTGTCGGCCTCGTCAGCCTGCCCTTTGGGGTTGTGACCCTCTCGGAGCAGTTCGGACACAAGCGCGGTGAGCAGCGTGGCGAAGACCCCGCCAGCCTGTATGAAGACATGGTTCGCCTCGTGCAGGAGCCGCTCACGGCATTCGAACGTGTTCATCAGATCGGTCAGGAAATGCGCCGAGGTGCCGTGCAGATGCTCGGTACGAGCGGCACGGTAACAACTTTGGCCAGTGTCGCGCAAAACCTGGCGCGCTACAGCCGCCATGCCGTTGATGGCTTCACGCTCACAGCAGAAGCCGCTTACGACGCCATCGGGCTTGTACGTCAGGCCGCCTCAGGCCAGCAGGAAACGCCTCCCGGCCTCACCCCGGACCGACAGCATTTCATGCTACCTGGCTGCGCGATTTTCGACGCCATCCATCGTGTCTGGCCATCACGCGAAATCATTGTCGCGGATCGGGGGCTCAGGGATGGGATGGTGGCCCGCATGGCGTCGCAGTCGCATCGCTCGCGCGTTCATGCTCAAGGTATGCGTCAACACGCGCCCTCCCATGACAGACACGCGAATTATCGTGGCCATCATGCACCGTCTTCCTTTATGGGACGCGCATGAGCAAAGATAATGACAAGCGCGGCCGTCAGGGCGGCAAGGTGCAGGAGCGCCGTATTCCGGGCAAGGCCCTCAAGAGTTCGGCCGCACCAGGTGAGTCAGACAGCGCATTGGATGGCAGCTCTGTCCAGACGGCGCGTAACAAGACAACCATGCTGCGCACGGCGCGCGGGCGCTCCACGGCGCAGCAGCGTTGGCTGAACCGCCAGCTCAACGACCCTTATGTGGCCGCAGCCCGCAAGCAGGGCTGGCGCTCGCGCGCTGCCTTCAAGCTGATTGAAATCGATGACCGGCTCAAGCTGATCAAGCCCGGGGTGAGAATTATCGATCTTGGCGCTGCGCCGGGAGGCTGGACACAGGTTGCGGTCAAGCGCGGTGCCAGCGCTGTCGTGGGCGTGGATCTGCTGCCGGTCGACCCTGTCAGCGACGCTACAATTATAGAAGGCGACTTCACAGATCCCGACATGCCTGCGCGACTGATCGAATTGCTGGGCGGCCCCGCTGATCTGGTCTTGTCCGACATGGCACCCAACACAACAGGCCATGCGCCAACAGATCACCTGCGCATCATGGGACTGGCGGAAGGTGCACTCGATTTTGCAATGCAGGTTCTGGCGGTTGGCGGCGGATTCGTCGCCAAGGTGTTTCAGGGCGGTTCCGAGCGGCAGATGCTCGAGCCCATGAAACTGGCCTTCTCAAGTGTGCGTCATCTCAAACCCCCTGCGTCGCGCAAGGAGTCGAGTGAGCTCTATGTTGTGGCGACCGGCTTCCGCCCCGATCGCCTCAAGCAGGACTGAGAGGCGCCCCTTACTCGGTCACGTCCCACAGCCAGGCGGCACCGCGCACGCCTGAGCTGTCGCCGTGCTTGTTGCGCACGATGGGGGTGGTGCAGGTCGGGGTGATCACATGACGTGCCAGCAAGGGCGGCACACGTTCATAGATGCTGTCGAGGTTGGACACGCCACCCCCAAGCACGATGATGTCAGGATCAAGGAAGTTGATCGCTAGAGCACATGCGCGCGAGAAGCGGTCCATGTAGCGATCGAGCGCCCCGATCGCAGCAATATCACCGTTAGCGGCGGCTTCCTCGATCCCTGCCGTGTTATGGTGCCCGACGCCCTTCCAGTCCTTCGCCAGCTCCGGTCCGCAAAGATAGCGTTCAAGACAGCCCTCGTTGCCGCAGAAGCATTTCGGCAGGGGGAATTCTTCCAGACGCACCCAGGGAAGTGGCGTGTGGCCCCACTCGCCCGCGATGCTGTGCCGACCGCCAATGACCTTGCCATCGACAACAATACCAGCGCCCATACCGGTACCGATGATGATGCCGAACACCGTACGGTTCCCTGCGCCAGCGCCGTCTGCGGCTTCCGACAAGGCGAAGCAGTTCGCATCGTTCTCAACACGTACCGAGCGATTGAGGGCACGATCGAGGTCGATACCGAAAGGCTGGTTGTTCAGCCAGGTCGCATTGGCGTTCTTGATAAGGCCAGTCTCGGGCGAGATCGAACCCGGAATACCGATGCCGAGTGTCGAGGTGAGCTGGCCCGGCGCCGCAAGATGCGAGGCCACGCTGCCAAGGCGCTGATCGACGCTGGCGACGAGATCGCGCACAGCGATCACGGCATCTTCATAAATTCCCGGGTTCGGTACGCGTTCGCGCAGTTGCAGATCGCCAGCGCGATCGAGAACTGCGATTTCGATTTTTGTGCCACCGAAATCGATGCCGAGGCGATAATCAGCCATCTCATGCCTTACTGATGTTGCTTCTGAAAACTGCGGCGCATGTTGCGGACGAATACGGTCCGAGTAAAGATCTATTGGTCAAACAGAGCGGTCAAACAGCGCCCGATCTTGAAACACACATGGCGCTGCGCGCATAGTCCTGAAAATGACAGCCTCGCCCCCAGAAACCCTGCTCGACGTTCGTGGAATGGCCTGCCCCTTGCCGGTGCTCCGGGCCCATCGCAGCCTCAAGACCCTCTCGCCGGGTGCAAAGCTGCGCGTTTTGGCCACGGACAGGGCAAGTGTTGCTGATTTTCAGGCATTCTGCCGCGAGACCGGCCACGCGCTGATAGCGTTTTCGGAAGATGGCGAGACACTCTCCTTTGTGATTCGTCGCAAATCGGACACAGCTGTGTCCTTGCCTGTCACGGAATAATCATACTCTCTCCACCCTTGGGCTTGGAGAATGGAGTGCGACAGGTTATCCCTCCATCCCAATGGCCGTCATATGCTGACGGCATTTTTCCGAAACAGCGGAGCGGGACGGCAGTTACGGCATGGACGCACAGCTATCACAGCTCTCTTTCGAGGATGCCCTGTCAGAACTCGACAGGATTGTACGCGGCCTCGAAAGCGGTCAGATGAAACTCGAGGACGCGATAAGCGCCTATGAGCGAGGTGCTGCCCTGCGCCGCCATTGTGAAACAAAACTCTCGGAAGCCGAAATGCGCGTTCGGGCTATCACACAGCGTGATGGTACGACAGGCACAACGCCGCTTGCCGAGTTCGACGAGAATTCTGGCGGAAAAGCCCCATGACGACCACCTCATCACCCTCAACTGCATCGCCCGAGACCCTTGCGGCCTCACTTGGCACGGCAGCGCGCGCGATCGAAAGCACTATTGATCGCCTTCTTCCCATGGTTGAAGGCGACGAATCGGTTCTGATTGAGGCCATGCGCTACGCAGCCCTTGGCGGTGGCAAGCGACTGCGCGGCTATCTCGTGACAGAGATTGCCGGCATTTTCGGGGCAGAGCCCGAGGGCGCCCTTCGTGTCGCGGCCTCGGTCGAAATGCTTCACGCCTACAGTCTGGTTCATGATGACCTGCCTGCCATGGATGATGACGATCTACGCCGCGGGCAGCCCTCAACGCACAAGAAGTTTGACGAGGCCATTGCCATCCTGGCTGGCGACGCCCTCCAGACCTCTGCCTTTGAGATCCTGGCGGACGAGGCCACCCATTCCGATCCTTCCGTGCGTATCGCCCTGGTGACCGCACTGGCACAGGCGTCGGGTGCGGCAGGCATGGTCGGCGGTCAGGTGGTCGATATCCGTGGCGAAGGCAAATCGCTGCCGCTCGATCAGGTGCGACGCCTACACGCCATGAAAACCGGCGCGCTGATCCGCTACGCCGCCGAGGCCGGTGCCATTCTTGGTGGCGCAACGCGCGTTCAGCGCGACGCCATCATTGCCTATGGTCGTGATATCGGCACCGCCTTTCAGGTGGCCGATGACGTGCTCGACACCACGGCCAGCGCCGAGGAACTCGGCAAGACGGCCGGCAAGGATGAAGCTGCCGGCAAATCCACCTATGTCTCCCTTCTCGGCATTGACGGCGCACGTGCGGAAGCCGCGCGCCTTGTCGAGCAGGCCACACAGGCCCTGACCTCTTTCGGGACCGAAGCAGCCGCGCTCAGAGCCCTGGCACACTACATCGTCGAGCGCAGGAATTAAGAGAATGAGCGATACCACCAAACCGAACCAAGCCTCGTCGATCCCGACCATGGGTCGTTTTCCTCATCTCGACCGGGTCGTCATTCCCGCCGATCTGAGAAACTTCTCGACCGACCAGCTCAAGCAACTGGCTGAAGAGCTGCGTTCCGAGACGGTAGACGCGGTGTCCACCACGGGCGGCCACCTTGGCGCTTCCCTTGGCGTGGTCGAGCTGACCGTGGCCATGCACGCCGTGTTCAACACGCCCGATGACCGAGTCATATGGGATGTCGGCCATCAGGCCTACCCGCACAAGATCCTGACCGGGCGCCGCGACCGTATCCGCACGCTGCGCCAGCCAGAAGGTCTCTCGGGCTTCACGCGTCGTTCGGAAAGCGAGTACGACCCGTTCGGTGCAGCCCATTCCTCCACGTCCATCTCTGCCGGTCTCGGCATGGCCGTGGCGCATCATCTGCGTGCCAATGATGATCCGTCCTATGAAGAGCGCAATGTGATTGCGGTCATTGGCGACGGGTCGATTTCGGCTGGCATGGCCTATGAGGCCATGAACAATGCCGCCGTGGCCGGTCCTGGCGCCAAGCGGCTGATCGTCATTCTCAACGACAACGAGATGTCCATCGCGCCTCCGGTCGGCTCGATGTCCAACTATCTCTCCCGTCTCATGACCTCGCGTCAGTTCCTGAGCCTTCGCGATCTGGCAGGCAAGCTGGCGAAGCGCCTGCCTGCCGGGCTGGAACGCACCGCCAAGCGTGCTGACGAACTGACGCGCGGCCTGATCACGGGCGGCACGCTGTTCGAGGAACTCGGCTTCTATTATGTCGGTCCGGTTGACGGTCATGACCTCAACCAGCTGGTGCCGATCCTGCGCAATCTTCGCGACAGCGATGAAGGCCCGGTCCTGCTGCATGTCATCACCGAGAAGGGACGCGGCTACAAGCCAGCTGAGTCCGCGGGCGACAAGTATCACGCTGTCAGCAAGTTCAACGTGATCACGGGTGAGCAGAAGAAGGCTCCCGCCGGTCCGCCGAGCTACACCTCCGTCATGGCACGCGAATTGCTGCGTCATGCCGAGATGGATGAGCGCATCACGGCCATTACTGCGGCAATGCCCTCGGGCACAGGTCTGGACAAGTTTGCCCAGAAGCATCCCGAGCGCTTCTTCGATGTCGGCATTGCCGAGCAGCACGCCGTAACCTTCGCTGCCGGCATGGCTTCGGAAGGGCTGCGTCCTTTCTGCGCCATCTATTCCACCTTCCTGCAGCGCGCCTATGACCAGGTAGTGCATGATGTGGACCTGCAGAACTTACCCGTTCGCTTTGCCATTGACCGTGCCGGTCTTGTCGGTGCCGATGGTGCTACCCATGCTGGCTCATTCGACCTGAACTATCTGTGCTGCCTGCCGAACATGGTGGTGATGGCCCCGAGTGACGAGGTCGAACTGACCCATATGACCGCCACGGCCTGCGTGTACGATGCGGGTCCGATCGCGTTCCGTTACCCCCGTGGTGGTGGCACGGGTCTCGATTTGCCGGAGAAGGGCGAGGTTCTCGAGATCGGTCGTGGCCGCATCGTCCGTGAGGCAGTTCGTCAGCCCGGCAATAAATCCGGCGTCGCCATTCTCTCGCTGGGTACGCGCCTGACCGAATCGCTCAAGGCAGCCGATCACCTTGCTGCGCAGGGCATTGCCGTGACTGTTGCCGACGCACGCTTCGCCAAGCCGATCGATACGGCTCTCGTCGAACGTCTGGCCCGTGAGCACGATGTCCTGATCACAATCGAGGAAGGCGCAGCAGGCGGCTTCAGCAGCCTCGTGGTCCGTCATCTGGCCGAGACGGCTCTTCTCGATCAGGTCAGGTTCCGCCCCATGGCGCTGCCTGACACCTATATCGATCATAACCTGCCGGACGTGCAGTATGACGAGGCCGGGCTCAATGCGCCGCAAATCGTCGATACGGCGCTTGCCGCGCTTGGTGCACAGAACGCCCAGCAGACGGCCTGATGGCCAAGAAGCGGGCAGACGTCCTGCTGGTCGAGCGCGGGCTTGTCGAGAGCCGCGCCCGCGCGCAGGCGTTGATCATGGCGGGCCTTGTGTTCACCAAGGACCGCCGCATTGCCAAGGCGGGCGATATGCTCGCCGAGGATACTGTGCTTGACCTCAAGGGGCAGGATCACCCCTGGGTCTCGCGCGGCGGTCTCAAGCTGGACCATGCGCTCAGCCATTTCGGGCTCGATCCCACGGGAGCGATAGCAGTAGATGTCGGTGCCTCCACAGGGGGTTTCACCGATGTGCTGCTGACCAAGGGCGCCACAAAAGTCTATGCCGTCGATGTCGGGCACGGTCAGATTGCATGGAAGCTGCGGTCAGACCCGCGCGTTGTCGTCATGGAAAAGACCAATGCCCGGACGCTGGATGAGACGATCATCCCTGACCCAATTTCCATTGTTGTCTGTGATGCGAGCTTCATCGGGCTACGCATCGTACTGCCCCCTGCCCTCGCTCTCTGCCAGCCGGGTGGATGGGCGGTGGCCCTGATCAAACCGCAATTCGAAGCCGGACGCTCCGAGATTGGCGCGAAGGGCGTCGTGCGTGACGCCGCGGTGCATGAGCGTGTTTGCGCTGAAATCCGTGCCTGGTGGGAAGAACTCGAAGGTTGGGAGGTTCTTGGCATTGAACCAAGCCCCATCACTGGCCCCGAAGGGAACCGCGAATTCCTGATCGCCGCCCGACGCGTTTGAAGAGTCGGGCGCACTGCATCTGAACGTAGCGAGAGGGTCAGCCCAGAAGCGCCCCGTGCCTTGCAGCAGTTTTGCTTGCGTTCCCGGTGCCTATTCGTGATAGAGCACCCCCATGTCCGACATCTCGACCACACTCGACCTGAATGAGCAGGAGCGCGCGCGCATCCTTGCCAAATCCGCGCTTTTTGCTCCGCCCCCGGCTGTCCTGCCCGACGGGCGGCGTGACCTCGTGGGCCTGTCCCGTGAAGAGCTGATTGCCGAGATGGCGGAATTCGGTGAAAAACCGTTCCGGGCCAAGCAGCTCTGGCATTGGATCTATCATCAGGGTGCCACCGATTTCGCCCGTATGAGCAGCATCGCAAAGCCGCTCCAGGCGAAACTTGCAGAGCGCTATGTCGTTGGCCGCCCGGCGACGAGCCTGGAGCAGACCTCCAGCGACGACACACGCAAATTCCTGTTCCGTTTCCGCGATGGGCAGGAAGCCGAGACCGTCTATATACCGGACCGTCGCGAGGACCGCGGCGCAGTCTGCATCTCGTCTCAGGTAGGCTGCACTCTTTCCTGCACATTCTGCCATACCGGCACGCAGAAGCTGGTGCGCAATCTGGGTGCGGCGGAGATCGTGTCGCAGTTCATGGCGGCCCGGGATTCCTACGGTGAATGGCCGAGCCCCAAGGGCGAGACACCGCGCCTGCTCTCGACCATCGTTTTGATGGGTATGGGCGAACCGCTCTACAATTACGACAACGTGGCCAAGGCGATGCGTATCGTGATGGATGGCGAGGGGATCGCCCTGTCACGCCGCCGCATCACGCTCTCGACGTCGGGCGTGGTTCCCATGATGGATCGCTGCGGCGAGGAACTCGCCGTCAACCTCGCGATCTCGCTGCATGCCGTAACGAACGATCTGCGTGACAAGATCGTACCGCTCAATCGCAAATATCCGATCGAGGAACTGATGGCGGCGTGCCGACGCTACCCTGCAGCCTCGAACTCCCGACGCATCACTTTCGAATATATCATGCTGCGTGGCATCAATGACAGTGAGGCCGATGCCCGTGAGCTGGTGCGCCTGATCAAGGGCCTGCCCGCGAAGGTGAACCTGATCCCCTTCAATCCGTGGCCGGGCTCAGAATTCAAACCATCGACGCGTGAGCAGCTGCAGAAATTTGCCGCCATCGTGATGGATGCCGGATTTGCCGCGCCAATTCGTATGCCGCGCGGGCGCGATATCCTGGCAGCCTGTGGTCAGCTCAAGACCGAGAGCGAGAGACTGCGCCGCAGCACAACTGCCGACGCAGAATAACCCGGTGCTGGTCAGCCTGTCAGGCTGGCCAGTGCGCGAGGCGAGTGATAAGAATGACTCTGTATTTGTCATTCTATCAGAGGGAAGCCTGGCCTCATGACTGCCCGGGACGTCAAAAAAGTTGTTCTCGCCTACTCGGGCGGGCTGGATACTTCCGTCATTCTGCGCTGGCTGCAGAAGGAATATGGCTGCGAGGTGGTCACCTTCACCGCCGATCTCGGTCAGGGCGAAGAGCTGGAGCCTGCACGCCGCAAGGCCGAAATGTTCGGCGTCAAGGACATCTTCGTCGAGGACCTGCGCGAAACCTTCGTGAAGGATTTCGTGTTCCCGATGTTCCGCGCCAACGCGCTGTATGAGGGGCAGTACCTGCTGGGTACGTCAATCGCGCGTCCGCTTATCGCACAGCGCCAGATCGAGATCGCCAAGATGGTCGGTGCCGATGCCGTGGCCCATGGCGCAACCGGCAAGGGCAATGATCAGGTTCGTTTCGAGCTTGGCTATTATGCGCTGCAGCCCGACATCAAGGTCATCGCGCCGTGGCGTGAGTGGAACCTGACCTCGCGCACCAAGCTGCTGGCCTTTGCCGAGGAAAACCAGATTCCGGTCACCAAGGACAAGCGCGGCGAGGCACCTTTCTCGGTCGATGCCAACCTTCTCCACTCGTCTTCCGAGGGCAAGATCCTCGAAGATCCCGCAGTCGCTCCCGATGAAATCGTTTTCCAGCGCACCATTTCGCCCGAAAACGCGCCCGATGTCGCAACTGAAATCGCCATCGATTTCTTCGAAGGTGATCCGGTTGCGCTCAATGGCGTCACGCTTTCCCCCGCCGAACTGCTGACGCGCCTCAACAAGCTTGGCCATGACAACGGCATTGGCCGTCTGGACCTTGTCGAGAACCGCTTCGTCGGCATGAAGTCGCGTGGCATCTACGAAACACCGGGCGGCACGATCCTGCTCACGGCGCATCGCAGCATCGAATCCATCACGCTCGACCGCGAGGCCATGCACCTCAAGGACAGCCTGATGCCGCGCTATGCCGAGATCATCTACAATGGCTTCTGGTTCTCGCCCGAGCGCCACATGCTGCAGGCGCTGATCGACACCAGCCAGAAATCGGTCACGGGCCGCGTGCGGCTGAAGCTCTACAAGGGCAACGTGATCTGCGTCGGCCGCGAAAGCCCGAACAGCCTGTACGACACCCGCGTTGTCACCTTCGAGGACGATGAAGGGGCCTATAACCAGATCGACGCTCAGGGCTTCATCAAGCTCAATGCGCTGCGCCTGCGTCTGGGTGGCCAGATTGGCCGCACCGGCGGCCAGCCCTGATCGCCAGCGTCCAGAGGTACACCATGCGTATATCCCGCTCCATCAAGACCCTCGTTGCCGGGGCGTCTTTCCTCGCTCTCGCAGCCTGCGGCGGCCCGAAAGAAGAGCCGGAGCTGACGCCCGAGCAGTTCATGGCCAAGGTCCGCGCGGAGCCGGGGGTCAAGGCCCTACCCGACGGTCTGGCCTACAAGGTGCTGAAATCCGGCCCCAAGGACGGCGAACAGCCGTCCAAGGGGCGCCAGATGATGCTGATCTATGAAGGCCGCCTGCCCGATGGCGGGATCTTCGATAGTTCGGAACAGCATGGCAACGGCGCCTATATGCAGATGCCTCTCGACGGCCTCGTGAAGGGCTGGATGGAAGCCCTCCCGATGATGCATGTGGGCGATACCTGGATGCTCTATGTCCCGCCCGAGCTGGGCTACGGCAAGCGCTCCATGGGTATCATCCCGCCGAATAGCCCGCTCGTGTTCAAGATCCAGCTTCTGGGTCTTGGTGGTCAGGAACAGTAAGGGTCTGACCATGCGCGCCCCCCTCGCTCTCGCGCTTCTTGCCGCACTCGCTCTCACGGCCTGCGGCAAGAAAAGTGCGGGGCAGAAGATCTACGGTCCCAATTGCGGCATCTGTCACCACGGCGGCAACGGCCTGCCCGGTGAAGTGCCCCCATTGGTCGGGCGCCTTGACCTGATTGCCAAGACGCCGGAGGGGCGCGACTATCTGGCGCGTGTCATGCTGAACGGTCTCGATGGCCCCATCGAAGCCAATGGCGGTCGCTATAGCTTTTCCATGCCGAGCTTCCGCAGGTTGAGCGACGAGCAGCTTTCGCTCATCCTCAACTGGTTGATTTCGCGTGGTGCGACACATCCCGCACCTCAGATCACGCCCGATGTCATCGCGGCGGCCAGAAAAGAAGAAATCGGCTCCAACCGCGTGCATGCCATGCGGCAGGCCCTCTCGGCCAAGGGGCAGATTCCCTGATCCAGGAGCGGGCGAACCGGAGCTCTCTGTCTTAACGAGCCTCCTGCCCTGCCCTCACTGTCGCGTCGTGTGGGCGACAAACGTTCAGGGTGGCGCCCAGTGGCTTTCGCAACGGGCTTCGTAAAGATCGTCATCGCCCGCCTCGAGTACATACGCGGTCTGGCGCTTCTTGGCCGTCCAGTACGCCGGCGCCCCGCAAACATGGCAACGCGCCTGCAGCAGGACATATCGATCGGCCATGGCACGCAGCCGGGCCATGACATCGAACGCCTGACGCATGAAATCAGTGTCGAGGCCTGACACACTGACATGAATTCCCTGGTCCAGCGTCCGGTTGATATCGGCCACAACGTCACCCGCATAATGCGGCGCGATCATGAAATGCCCCTCATCAAGCAGGATATGGTCGTATTCTGCGGCATCGTCAGGCCATGCCCTTACCGATCGTGCAGGGCGTCTCAACCCGACACGACTATGGATAGCGGCACCTGAACGCGTATCGAAGGCAGGGGCGAGGCACAGTGTGGATCGGACATCCGGGTGCTCCTGCAACAGATGGGCAGATTTCCCCGCAAACATTGGGCCTGCATAGACTGTCAGAATTCCCCGTACCAAAAATCTTCTCCCGCAGCTCGATGCGCAGGGTAAAACGCGCATTGGCGAGGCATTACAGGCATTTGCATGGGCTCGGCAATCTTTCCACTTGACCGCTATGGCAGCACATTCGACAACACTGCCCATGCAACGTGTATTTTCCGGCATTCAGCCGACCGGCGTCCCCCAGCTTGGCAATTACCTTGGCGCAATCCGCAACTGGGTCCGGTTGCAGGACGATCATGACTGCGTTTTCTGTCTGGTTGATATGCACGCCCTGACCGTGTTCCGCGAGCCCGCGCAACTTCGTCAGGACAGTCTGGCGCAGGCCGCCTGCCTGCTTGCCTCGGGCATCGATCCGCAGAAACACGTGCTCTACAACCAGTCTGCCGTCAGCGCGCATGCGCGTCTCGGCTGGATTTTCAACTGCGTGGTTCGCCTTGGCTGGCTGAACCGCATGACGCAGTTCAAGGAAAAAGCGGGCAAGGACCGTGAGCAGCATTCTGCCGGCCTGTTCGTTTACCCTGCCCTCATGGCGGCGGACATCCATGCCTTTCACGCCACACGCGTACCTGTTGGCGAAGACCAGAAGCAGCATCTCGAAATCGCAAACGACATCGCTGCCAAGTTTAATCATGATTACGGGGTCGATTTCTTCCCCACGATCGAGCCGCTCATACCCCCTTCCGCCGCACGCGTCATGAGCCTGCGCGACGGCACAAAGAAAATGTCCAAATCGGATCCCTCCGCGCAATCACGGATCGAACTGACGGATACGGCTGATGAGATCGCGCTGAAGATTCGTAAGGCGAAATCGGACACGGAACCCCTGCCCTCGGAAAATGCCGGTCTCGCCGAGCGCCCCGAGGCGCGCAATCTCGTCACCATTTTTGCCGCCATGTCCGATCTGAGTAATGACGACGTTCTGGCGCGCTTTGGCGGCCAGGGCTTTGGTCCTTTCAAATCAGCGCTGGCCGAATTGCTGGTTGAAAAGCTCGCACCCGTCGCCAACGAGACACGCCGTTTGCTGGAAGATCGCGCGCATCTCGAACAGATCCTGCGTGAAGGCGCTGCCCGAGCCAACACGATTGCCGAGCCGATCGTCACTGAGGCGGAACGCCTCGTGGGTTATCTGCGCTAGAACTGCCAGCAACATGCAGGGAGCCGGTGCAGACCACCGCGCTCCGGAGGAGGTCCATCTCATGAAGCAGGCATTTCACCGTCTGTCGGTACGCACCCGCGGCAAGGGCCTCACCATGATCACCGCCCCGATACTCGATTGGGTATCGGAGAGCGGAATAACGGACGGGCTCCTCACCCTGTGGTGCCGGCATACCTCAGCATCACTCATCGTGCAGGAAAACGCTGATCCGACGGTGCAACAGGACATCAACAGCTATTTTGAGGATCTGGTGCCCGAAAGCCGGGCCTATCGTCACGATTACGAAGGCGCTGACGATATGCCAGCCCATATCCGCTCCGTACTGACCAATGTTCAACTCACGATCCCGGTCATGGGCGGTCGGCCGGTGCTGGGCACATGGCAGGGTATCTACCTTTTCGAGCACCGCCGCGCCTCACACGGACGCGAGATTGTGCTGCATCTCCTCGGTGACTGAAACCTGACCGGCATGCGCCAGACATGCCGGTCAGACAAGGCTTCTACCAGCGCTTGACCCAGAATTCCGCCGGGCAGTTATCCTGATTTTGCGGCGATGCCAGATAGCTCCCTGCCGCAGGGAAGAGATGCATCTTGCCGGGTGCCAGCGTGAACCAGAGCTGCGTCAGAACAATGCGTCCCTCATGATCGGTCTCGCATCGCAGCTGCATGGCACGTGGCAGGGTGGTCTGGCTCGCTGTTCTGAAAAACGCCACAAGGTCATCATGACGCACCCGCAACCCGGCGCGTTCGGCAAGATAGGTACCCATCGGTGACTGCGCGAACCGCTCGCGCAAGGCGCTCGCCTTGGCGAAGAACGGACCCGCAGAATAGCCGAAGCAAGCCCCGTGTTTGACCCACTCATGTGTGATCAGCGAAGGCTGGGTGTGCGGCATGATCTGGTTCAGCGTCGCGCTCATGGCGTTATCGAGCACAGGTGCCTGAGCATCGGGCTCGAGCAGGCTGCACCCGTCACGCCACCAATGCTCAACCGGAATACTCTGCGCCTCCAGCGAATGGGGTTCTGACGCCCATAGACCGTGAAGCCCGATCAGGGGCTGGCGTGGCTGATCGGCGCTACATCCTTTGCCGACAGTGCAAAAGCCGGGCTGCCACGTCAAAGCCAGCGTGTTGTGATCGAAGTCAGCGTGACGTGTCGGTGTCAAGGCGGTCGGCCAGGGTGCGGGTCCGGTGCTGCATCCACCGAGCGCCGTCACACCCAGCGCCATGACAACCAGTGCGAGGCATGAGAGAGATCGCCATAACGCGCCCAGGCTCGCGGAAAGGGACTTGATCATCGGGAGGAAGCTCCGAGCAGGCTTGCGTGATGGGCCACATGGTCACGAATAACGGTCTGGATGAACCAGTATGAGTGATCGTATCCCTCATGATAGCGCAACGTGAGCGGCTGCCCTGCCGCCGCCGCCGCATTTTCGATCAGATCAGGCCTCAATTCCTGTGCGAGGAAAGGGTCCGCGACCCCCTGATCGATCAGGATGCTGGCAGGATGGATGCGATCCGCCTCAAGCAGCGAGACTGCATCCCATTGCGCCCAGATATCACGATCACTGCCTAGATAAGCCGTGAATGCTTTCTCACCCCAGGGAACGACCGAGGGATGCACAATCGGAGCGAGCGCGCTGATCGAGCGCCACTGATCAGGATTGCGCAGCCCATGCACCAGGGCACCATGCCCACCCATCGAATGACCCATGATCCCGAAAGATGCGCCATCGAGCGTGAATAGTCGCTTCAGCAGCGCGGGAAGCTCTGCGTCGATATAGCTGCCCATACGGTAATGTCGGTCCCAGGGTGTGATGAGCGCGTCCAGATAGAAGCCTGCCCCGGTGCCGAGATCATAGCTTTCCTCCTCGCCCGCAATGCCTGCACCGCGCGGCGAGGTATCGGGGGCCACCAGCATCAGCCCGTGCTCTGCGGCATGGGCAATGATTGTCGATTTCTGCAGGAACGTCTCATGCATGCAAGTGAGCCCAGCAAGCAGGAAAAGCACCGGAACGACCTCACCACGCAGCGCCTGCGCGGGCTGGAAAACACTGAATTGCGCATCCAGACCCAGAACTTCGGATCGGTGCCGCCAGCAAGTCACGCTGCCGCCGTGACAAAGCTGATCGGTGATTTTTTCCGGCGTCAAGCGTCGAATTCCACGACGGAGCGGATCGACTTGCCCTGGCTCATCAGCTCGAAGCCATAATTGATCTCGGACAGCTTGAGATTCTGGGTAATCAACGAATCAATATTGATGCGCCCTTCCATATACATGTCGACGATTCTGGGCACATCGGTGCGCCCCCTTGCCCCGCCGAAAGCCGAGCCGATCCAGCGCCGTCCCGTCACCAGCTGAAATGGACGCGTGCTGATTTCCTGACCGGACCCGGCCACGCCGATCACGCAGGAAACACCCCACCCGCGATGGGCGCATTCGAGCGCCTGACGCATCAGCTTCACATTACCCACACACTCGAAGGTGTAATCCGCGCCTCCACCGGTCAGCTCGACCAGATGGCCCACTAGATCGCCATTGGGGCCCAGATCGGCAGGGTTGACGAAATGCGTCATGCCGAACTCACGCGCAATGGTGGCACGCTCGGGGTTGAGATCGACACCGACGATCTGCCGGGCACCGACCATGCGGGCCCCCTGCACGACATTGAGCCCGATCCCCCCCAGACCAAACACCACAACAGTCGACTCTGCCTCAACCTTGGCCGTGAACAGCACGGCGCCAATCCCTGTCGTCACGCCGCATCCGATGTAGCAGATCTTGTCCAGCGGCGCGTCGCTACGCACCTTGGCCAGAGCGATCTCGGGCAGCACAGTGAAATTGGCAAAAGTCGAGCAGCCCATATAATGATGGACCGGCTGCCCCTTGTAGGAAAAGCGCGTTGTGCCGTCAGGCATAAGCCCCTTGCCCTGTGTGCCGCGTATCGAGGTGCAAAGATTGGTCTTGCGCGACAGGCAGGACGGGCAGTTCCGGCACTCGGGCGTGTAGAGCGGGATGACATGATCGCCCGGCTTGAGCGAGGTCACGCCAGAGCCGACCTCGCGCACAATGCCCGCCCCTTCATGGCCGAGGATGGCAGGAAACAGGCCTTCCGGGTCATCACCGGACAGGGTGAACTTGTCCGTATGGCACAGGCCTGTGGCCTTGATCTCGACCAGAACCTCGCCCGCGCGCGGTCCCTCGAGCTGTACCGTGTCGATTTCCAGCTTTCGACCGGCCTCGAGTGCAAGAGCGGCAATCACATCCATCTTATCAAATCTCCGATCACAGGCTGTTCACGATACGTCACAGAACAGATTACGTTTTAACGAGTTTTATCGGGGGCGTCCTGTCTAAGATATCGCCCCAGCCCAACAGCAGCTTTTTAGGACCAAAACACCTTGATCGTCGACAAGAATTACGGCCTTTGGATCCTGTTACGTGAGACAGCGGTCCCACTTGGTATTCTCGCCTTGTGGGATTTCGTCGTCGTCATTCTCTATCAGGTCTATCATCAGGAATGGATGGAGCAACCTGCACTTCCCATCTCACTGATGGGCTCGGCACTGGCCCTCTTTCTGGGTGTTCGGAACAATGCCGCCTACGCCCGCTGGTGGGAAGGCCGGTCACTCTGGGGCCTGATCACGAATAACTGCCGCTCCTTCGCCCGAGAGGCCGCAACGCTGCTGGGTGGCCGTCCTGACCTTGCACGCGCCATGGCCGCTTATCCCTACCTGCTGCGTACAGCGCTTTCCAATTTGGAGCAGGGTCCGGAAGCCCGACGCCTGCTCACGCCAGAGATGTATGAGCGCATCATGGCCCGCAACAACAAGCCCAACGCGCTGCTTTATGAAATCGGCCTCGGTGTGGCTGAGGAAGTGGCACTCAAGAACATCGACGGCGCCGTGCATGGCACGGTCGATCGTATCCTGTCCGATCTTGCCAATGCCCAGGGTGGGTTGGAGCGCATCAAGAACACGCCGCTGCCCATACAATATTCCGTCCTGCCGCTGCTGGTGGTGCATGTTTTCTGCATCGTATTGCCGCTTTCGGCCGTACAGTCGCTCGGCTGGATCACACCGCTGGGTTCGAGCCTTGTGGGCTTCCTGTTCCAGGCGCTGGACAAGAGCGGTCGCGACCTTCAGGAACCGTTCGTTCCCAGCAAGCACGCCCTGCCCATGCTGACCATGTCGCGCAATATCGAGATCGACCTGTTGCAACCCATCGGCGACGATGTCGGCAAGCCCATTCCACCCAGCCGTGGCGTGCAGCCCTGATCGCTCTCGATACCTTGCCCGCCTGGCGGATGCACGCCGGGCAACAGCCTGTCAGAGGCACAAGACAAACTGTGGAATTTCTGATATAGGCCTGTGCCATGAGCACGTTCAAAACCCCTCCCAAGGGAGGCATGACAGACGCGATGGCGCGTAGCGCCGCCGCGCTGACCGCAACACAGGCCGACTCTCATGCCGGAGACGACGATCCCTTCCAGGAAGGGGATTCCATCGTCTACGCCGCACATGGTGTCGGTCGCGTCGACCGCATCGGTGTCGATGAAATTGCCGGAACGAAGCTGGAAATCATCCAGATCTCGTTCCCCGGCAACCAGATGACACTGCGCATCCCTCTCTCGAAGGCCCGCAAATCGGGGCTGCGCAAGATCGTCACGCGCGATATTGTCGAGAAGGCGATGTCGATCATCAAGGGCAAGCCGCATGTCAGCAAGGGCATGTGGGCGCGTCGTGCCGTTGCCTATCAGGAAAAGATCAACTCGGGCGATCTGATCCAGATTGCCGAAGTGCTTCGTGACCTGCGCCGCAACGTCGACAGCCTCGATGGCAGCTTCAGTGAGCGCAAGCTGTTCGAAGCGGCACAGGAACGCTTCGTTAGCGAAGTGGCCGTTCTCGAAAACAAGGACCCTACGGCCGTCCTTCAGGCTCTGACAGAGACCATGAAAGCGGCCTGAGGTTTCAGGCATCCTTTCGCGCCCGGGTGCGTTTCACTCTTCAATCTGACCTGCCAGCCCTCAAGGGCTGGCTTTTCTCATGGAAGAGGAGCGCACCGCGTGGCTGAAGAAACGAGCAAACGTTTTGCCCACAAGAAGATCCTGATCACAGGAGCCTCACAGGGTATCGGCGAAGATGCAGCCATGCATTTCGCTCGCGAAGGCGCGCAGGTCGCCATCAATGGCCGCAAGGCGGAAAAGCTACAGCCTCTGCTGGAAAAACTCCCGAAACCGGTTGATGGCAATCATCTCATCGTCGCCGGCGACATGTCGGTCGAGGAAGATGTCGATCGCGTGATGAAGGAAACACTCGAAGGCTTCGGCGGTCTCGACGTGCTGATCTGTAACGCTGGTATGCAGATCGAATGTCCGTCGGAGGAGATCGCCCTCAAGGACTTCAACATGGTGATGGCCGTGAACGTCACAGGCGTTGTCCTTTGTGCCCGTGCTGCGCTGAAATACTGGCGTGAGAACGATGTCCCCGGCAATATCATCGTCAACAGCTCGGTGCATCAGCAGATCCCCAAGCCGCATTATCTCGGGTACTCGGCTAGCAAAGGCGCGGTTGGTAACATCGTGCGCACGCTGGCACTCGAATATGGCCGCTACAATATTCGCGTCAACGCTGTTGCCCCCGGCGCCATCGTCACCCCCATCAATGATGCCTGGGTGAAGGATCCGGAGAAATATGAGGCGACGGCCAAACATATTCCGATGAAGCGCCCGGGTGAGTGTCGCGAGATCTCCGATGCGATGGCCTTTCTTGCCTCCAAGGAATCAAGCTATATTACGGGGCAGACCCTGTTCGTTGACGGTGGGCTGACGCTCTATGCCGATTTCGAACAGAACTGGTCGTCCTGAATCGTTCGAGATCCACGCCTATGTCACTTCCTCCTACCATCCTTGTCGTCGAAGATGATTTCCTGATCAGATCCTGCCTGATCGAATTCCTTGAGGACAGCGATGTACATGTACTGGAGGCCGATACCTGCGAATCGGCGCGACGGTTGATCGATAGTGATCAACCGCTCGACGTGATGATCATGGATATCTCCCTGCCGGATGGCAGCGGGGCTGATCTCGGGCAGGAAAGCCGCGTCAAGCGGCCAGACCTGCCCATCATATACACAACAGGCCACGGTGTGCAGGTCGACCAGAACTCTCGCCTCGACCGTGTCATGACCAAACCCTACCAACTGGATGCCATACTGAGCGTGGTTCAGGAGCTCGTTCCGGAGTCTTGACCGTGTTCTCCCAAACAGCCCAAACAACAGCCCAAGACGTGGAGACGCAGCAGACTCTCTTGGCGGAATCCTTTCGGCGGCAGGATATGGCGCAATGTCTCGCACTCCTGAAAAGAATGGTGCCGGGACAAGGAGCCCACCCTCTCGAGGGCCTTCTACGGCTGGCTGAGGCGCTGGACCGACGCGGTGATCTCCTGATGCTCGTTGAAACTGCGAGCAAGAGCGCGCCTGACGATTGCCGCCTGCTCGAACTCAGTGGCACATTGCTCATGCAGAGAGGCGAGCTGGCTGAGGCTGTTGCCCGCCTCGAACTGGCCGTATCGCGTCGCCCCTGTCATCTACCAGCTTTGAGCCTGCTGGCCACGGCGCTCAATCAGGCCGGGCGGTTCAATGAGGCCCGGGCCGTGCTCGACAGGATCTACACCCTGGACCCTGCCGATCCGAGCTCGCTCTCCAACATCGCCTATCTCATGTCTGCAGCTGGAGACATGGACGCGGCGCTCAACCTGTACCGGAAAGCCATCCAGATCCAGCCCAATCACCCGCAGATGCGGCTGAATTACTCCATCGCCCTGCTCAAGGCCGGATATTTCCAGCAGGGATGGACCGAGCATGAATGGCGGTTCCAGCTTCCCGGCCATACCTCCCTGCCCATGGCGCGCCTTTTGCCCAACATCACCCCCGCGCTGGACCTTCGAGGCAAAAAGGTGCTGGTGACCCATGAAGAGGGATACGGCGATACGTTCATGTATCTGCGCTACATCCCGCTTCTTGCCGAGCGCGGGGCGATCATACGCGTCTGGGGGGCCGGCATCATGGCGGATCTTTGCCGTCGTGTTGCCGGGGTCGATAGCGTACAGGTGGGCGGAGATATTCCGCCATATGACTACCATTGCCCGTTCATCAGCCTGCCCCGTGCTTTCGCAGCCAGCAAAACGCCATTCGGTATCACACCGCCCTACATCACGGCCGATCCAGCGAAATCCGCCCGCTTTGCCACGCGTCTCGCGCAGGATAGGAAATTGCGGGTGGGCATTGTCTGGGCCGGTGCGCCCCGCCGGGATCAGACCGAAGCCTATATGCTCGACCAGCGCCGTTCGATGCCGCTCTCGGCACTGGCTCCGCTTTTCTCGCTCGATGGGGTCAGCTTCTACAGTCTTCAGAAAGGTGACGCAGCGGCACAGCTCGCCTCAATGCCCAACCCCGTTATTGACCTAATGCCTGCAATCGAGAGCATGGATGACACGGCAGCCCTGATCGACAACCTCGACATCGTGGTTTCAGTCGACACCTCGATGGTCCATCTCGCAGGTGCCATGAACAAACCCGTCCTGCTGATGGACCGGATCAATCCGTGCTGGCGCTGGATGACCGACCGTGAGGACAGCCCGTGGTACCCTTCCCTGCGCATCGTTCGTCAAACCACAGCGTGGGAATGGCAGGACGTCGTCTCCCGGGTGAGGAACATGATCTCACACAACGCCGAACGGAAAATCCATGACGCATGATTATCAGGCCGCCAAAGCGCGCGTATCCCGGCTCCTGACACGGCCGGGGCGGGTGATTCTAGGGCTGGCTGGCGCACCGGGGGGCGGAAAATCTACCCTCGCAGCCCAGCTTGCTGAAGATTTCGCTGATCAGGCCATGGTCGTGCCCATGGATGGCTTTCATCTGGCCAATCGCGAACTGGCGCGCCTCGGTCGAGCTGGCCGAAAAGGTGCTCCCGACACCTTCGATGCGACCGGCTTTGTGAGCCTGTTGTCGCGCATACGTCATCAGGAAGATCAGATCGTCTATGCGCCTTTTTTCGATCGTGCGATCGAGGAGCCGATCGCGGGCGCCATTCCGGTTCTGCCCAATGTGAAACTGGTCATCGTGGAGGGAAACTATCTTCTCTGCGATGGTCCCTGGAGCCCGGTCCGCGTCTGTCTGGACGAAAGCTGGTTTGTGGCGACCGACGAGGCGCAACGCAATCTGTGGCTTGAAGCGCGGCACGTTCAGTTCGGGCGCACACCGGAAGAAGCCAGGGCGTGGATTGAGAGCACCGATGCCCCCAATGCGCAGGTCATCCTCGCGACGCGCGACAAGGCGGATTGGATCTACGTGCCAGCACTCACAAGTTAGCGCCATTAGTGGCTGCCCGGTTGTCGCCTCCTCTAGCGCCAACCGGGACGTAACATCGGCTCAGTAGTCAAAACCATAGCTGAGCCCGACACTCGAACCGGGATCATTCTCCGGCGTGGTAAAGCCGGTGATCTGTCCTCCCGTGCCAACCGTCGTGTTCAGCTTGAGCCTCTTGGTCAGATCCACCTGAACCTGCGCCTGCGTTCCCGAACCGCTCGTCGCCTGCTTGGCCCCGACATAAACGCCTTTCATGACGTATTTCCCGGCCTCAAGGCTCGCACCACCATTATTCACCCCGCTGCCACCGCCCACAGCCAGACGGTCAAGCCCCAGAAACCCGCGAACCTTATCGAGCGGATCGAAGCTCGATCCACCGCTGATCTGGGCGACCGCAGCCGCCAGGCTGGCCAGCTGGGTGGGTGAGAGCGAGGCCGTCGAGCTGCCGAAGAGCAGCATGGCCAATACCTGATCCCGCGGAAGCGATGGCTGCGATGTAAAATCGATCTTGGGCGCGCTTGCATAGCCACCCACCACAAGGCTTGCCACGGTCCCCTGCACATTGCGATCGGCCCGGAAATCGAGCGATGGATCCAGCTTGTGATCCACGCCCGAGCCATCGAAAGCCACCCGCCCCTTGGTGAAGTTTAGATTGACGCCGGCAAGGTTGAAGAAGCCACGCTTTAGATCAAAACCGCCAGATATATCCGGCGCAGTACTTACGCCCCCGACATGGAGCTTGCCCGACATCTCCGCATCGAGACCATGCCCCCGCACGAAGAAGCTGCCGGGTGAGATCACGTTCAGATCCAGCCCAATGATCATGGCCCGTGTCGTGGCCTCGCGCTTTTCGCCGGGTCGTATCACTGTGAGCTGCGGCACCGAGGCGGGCATCGAATTGGGAATATTCACAATCACGGAGGGCAAACGGATGGTGCCATCGACATCGAGGCGCGTAGAGAGCTGACCATGGGCCCTGACATCCGTATCGATCACGGCGGTCAGCAAATCACTTGTGATCGGCTGGGCCTTGTGGGCAATGACCTTAATATCAAGCGGCAATCCAGGACGGAGCACCCCGACACTCCCAGACAGGGCGATGGTGCCCTTTCCTGCATGCGCCAGAACATCCTGCAACGTAAGCGTATCATTGGCGGCAATAATTGCACCGTTGATGTCGGTCAGGCGTACGCCCTGCCCGTAATGGGCAAAGTTGATCGCCTCAAGGGTGACTCGGCCGGTCGCGGAGGGAGATGACACCGCCCCCCCAAGGGCCAGATCAATTACTGACTTGCCATTCAGGGCCATGCCCTGTGCACCCAGAACGGCATTGGCGACCGCCAGATCCACCGCGCCATTAACCTTCAGATCAAGATTTCCTGCCTCACCTGTCGGCACGCTCCCCGCCACACGCAGACTGATGCGACGCCCGGCGTCGGCCTGCGCATTGATTTGCGCCCGCTGTCCAGAGAGGGTCGCATTGGCCTGCATGTTCAGAGCGGGCAACGATTCAGCCGGCCCGCTGCGCATATGCAGGCCCGACAAGGTCACGCCAACCGTTCCGGTAGGACGCGACAGATCACCACTGAGATCCGCCTGCGCGGCAAGATTACCGGAAGCATCCAGTGTCGGCATAAAGGGCTTGGCAAGCGCCGGCGTGACACGGGCCACACGCAGATGCACGTCCAGACGTGGTTTGATCGTACCGGACAGATCAAGTGTCGCGGGCGCGACGCCGGGGGGTGCTACAGCGACTTGCAGACGATCCACGCCGGTCTTTTCACCGAAGCTGATGGTACTCACACCGGCGCTTCGAAGGGTCTCCCCCTTGAGGAGCGCAGATAGACGATCGAGCCGGACGGTCTTGCCAGGAAGATCGAGCAGGAGGGCTGTATCCAGCGTCGCAGGTGCCCCCAGTACATGGTCGAAGCTGCCTTTCGCGGCTAGCGCCAACGCATCGAGCGTACCCCGTGCCGACAAGGTCGCCCCACCCCTCATTTCCTGAAAGGCAACACTGCCCACAGCAAGCCTAAGATCCATATCCGGCTTATCGACGGGATTACGCACCGTGCCAGCCAGATCGAGCGTCCCAATGCGGGCCGGATCCGCCTGCACGCCCCCCTTGAGCGACACGGTCAGAACAGGAGGCGTTTCGGGCGTCGGATCGCTCGTCTTGAGGTCAAGCACGAGCCGTCCCCCGAGTTTTCTTCCGGCCAGCGCGGAGAAATCGTTGAGATTACCCGCCGTGACAGCCAGATTGCCGAGCGGCAGTTTGGCCCCGGCGGGCAATGTCAGATGCCCCTTGCCGGAGAGACTGGCCCAGTCGAGCGCCGTCAGATCAAGTTCCACCTCTCCATCCTTGTGGCGGGCAAAACCTGCATCGATCGCAAGCTTTCGGCCATCGAGCTTACCATCGGCATGCAGCGTCCCTTCCGGCGCGGAGGGGAGATGGAGCAAGGCAAGGTCAAGGGTCAGCGGGCCGGAAGGGACAGCGCTGGCACCGATCTCTCCCTTGAGCTGCAGCTTGGCCGCAAGATCATCCAGCGGGCCTTCACTATGCGCCGTCAAGGCCACATGGCCATGCATCTGCGGTGCCGCCGCCTTGAGGTCAGGCAAGGCCAGCAAAAGCTCATTGACGATGGAAGGCTGCGCACCCAGCGTCATCGAGCCTTCGTCATGAAGATGAAGGGCGCGACCATCGACAGTGAGCGCCTCTATCCTGACCTGGCGTGCGGCTTTTGGCCCGGAGACCATCGTGGCATCGAGCCCGAGCGAAGTGTCGGCACCCAGCAGCGCCACAAGCTGCTTCATCCCTCCTGTGATCGCGAGCTTGTCACGCAGCGCGATATGGGAATTGCCATCAGGTCTATAGGTATAGTCGAGATGAGCAACATTGTGCCCGGCCAGGTCGAGCTTGCCGATGCCCGCCAGCGGTTTGAGATCGGGCAGCACGAGGTCGAGCGCCCCGGCAATATCGGGTTTCAGCGTGCCGGTTGTGCTGATCTGGAACAGCGGATGCGTGACCGTAAGCGAGAAAGGTTGCGTCGCTTTCTCCGGTGCCGCGTCGAGAACCGCGTCAATCGGGGCTTGCGCCAGCAATCCGGCAGGGACACCCGGCGCCCGGACGCCGTCCGCGTGTGCATTGAGCCTTATCCTTGCCGCCTTCGGCCCCTGTCCTTCATCGCCAGCAAAACGCAGGGCCAGATGATTGATGCCAGCCCCGGCAGCGGACAACGCGTCAATGTCGAGTGTACCATCCCCGGATGGCGCGAGCAGATCTCCGCGCAGATGAGCCTTGAGGGCTATGCTGGACCACGCAACACCTGCCACAGGCTTCATGGCGGGCGTGGAGGCAGAAAGCCCTAAAGTACCAACATGATGAGCGAGGTCGAGATTGCCCTGCGCATCGGCCCGCACGGCACCGGCTTGCAGCGCCAGTCTGAGATCATTCGCCCGGACAGGTCCGTCGAGGTCGAGCGTGAGTGTCAGGGGGTCAAGTTCATCAAGCTTCGCAGCCTGCGCAACAAGACCATGCGCGCCGTCCTGGACCCGAAGATGCAGGTTGATTGCATCGCGTGGTGTCGCCAGCGATACCGCTATGCTCGCCGGACGATCCAGACGCCTGATATCGAGCCTCAGATCGGCCCTCGGCAATTTGCCGATCTGTAGCCCGTCGAGCACGGGTGCGAGATCCGCCAGCGTCAGATGCCCCTGTGCCGAGGCGCTAAGCGGGAAACCTGCCAGAGGCTTGCCCAGATCAATACGGCCGATGTCGAGCCGGGCAAGCGCGATACCAAGGTGAAGACTGGACGGCTCGTTCGATGCGGGCGCTGGAGCCGGTGCGGACGGGTCCGATACGGGCAGACGCTCGAAGCGCAGGGAAACAGCCTGCAGGAGCGATGCGCGCACCGTCATATGGATAAGCGCAAGTGGCGACCAGTTGAGCCGCGCTTCATCGACAGTCAGATAGGGGCCGAGATGATCATGGAGTGTGATCCGCCTGATATGCAGGCGCGATGGAATGAAGCCACCCACCCCCTGCAACTCGACCATACCACTAGTCAGGCTCGCGGTCTGACGCTCGATGACGCGCTGACCGTAAGGAATATTGACGAAAACCAGTATGGCCACGAGAGTAATCGTGACCAGCGCTACGGGCACACCAACCACCAGCCCGGTCACCCACAGCAGGATACGACGCGTGCGGGACATGCGGGGTCTGGTGTTTTGTGCCCTATCCGCATCAAGCGAGGCCGTAGCGGTCGCGTGCGAAGCCCTACGTCGGGGAAAGCGGATCATCAGAACGTCTCCCCGAGACCAATATAAAGTTCCCACTTGTCACCGTGGGGCGGTCGATTGGCTGGCAGGGCGACATCGAGACGCACAGGGCCAATCGGGGTGTAATAGCGGACACCCGCGCCATAACCGACCCTGAGCTTTCCCTGGAACGGACGACTTCCGACGCCAACCTGACCGGCATCGACAAACGCAGCAGCCCCGAAGCTCTTGAGGATACGCTGCCGATATTCCACCGTCCCGGCATCGAGCGAGGTTCCGCCTATCCCGTATTTACCGTTCTGCGGCCCGACACCCTGATAACGGAAGCCACGCACAGTTGCGGGTCCACCAGCATAGAGGCGTTGATCAGGCGGAATCTGATACGTCGATGCGCCCTGCACTGAACCGACAATACCACGCACAGCGATAACCGAACGCCCAGGGGCCGTCAGCCCGATCCGGTTCAGGTCGAAATAGGTCGATGCGCCGGCACTCATGATTGTGAAAAACGTGCTGCCGCTCTCGAGTGATTCGGAGGGCGTGATATTAACGTTCGCCCTGATCCCATGCGTGGCAGGATCAATCGGGTTAGCAAGCTCGGTCGAATCGTAATTGGCGCCGAGCGGCAGCTGCACGATCAGATAATCGGTCGAGACGCCGAACTGCTTGATGTTTTCCTGCTCGGCCAGAACGCTCCCAGACACGTTCCAGTGGCGGCTGAGCTTTCTGATCAGCCCTCCACGCACCAGCAACGCGGTCTGGTGATAGGAATAAAGGAGCTGACGGATGCCTTCGACGCGCAGGCTGAGATTCTGGTCGCGCCGCATGAAATCCGGCTTGAGGAAGTCAGCATAGACATCGTAGCCGAGCCCCTGCTGGGCACTTCCACCCAGTCCCGTGACGAGTGCCGTCAGACGCAAACGCTCTGCCGCACCCAACAGATTGTGATGCGTCCAGCTTGCACCGACCCGCCCACCGAGATCGGTTGAGTAGCCTACCTGCGCCGAAACCGTATGCCGCCGTGACTCTTCCAATGTGAAGCGAAGCGGCATGGCCTGCGATACGCCCGGTGTTGCCTTTCCGCGCGCCAGTGCCACCAGTGGTGGTGCATCGTGAACACCTACGGAAGAAAAGATCCCGACACTGGCCAGATCCTGTCGGGCCTCCTCAATCTTGCTGGGCTGATAGAGCTGACCCTCGCGAATGAGCAGACGGCGACGCAGAAATGCCTCTCTCGTACGTTTCTGCCCTTCAAAGCTGATCGGGCCGATATCCACGACCGGGCCCGTTCCAACTGCAAATTCGAGGTCCAGCGTATGCGTAGCAGGTCTTAGATAGGCCAGTGGTGTCGCGACGCTCGCCTGAGCATGACCTTCCTCAAGCAGAACATGTTGCAGCGAGGACTGGGCCGCGAGGATATCACCGGCAATGGCCTTCTGTCCGGCCTCCAGGCCGAAAGCCTTCTGCTCCTCGGCACTCAGCGTAACCGGCGCAGGTGTCATGGCACGCGCTGCCGTCGCCGGGCGAGGTGCTACCGGTTTTCCGACCGATGCAGTCCCTTGCTGCGCGCCATGTGACGACGCAGCATCCTGTTGTACCGCCCCTTTATCCCCGAGATTACCGATGCCGGACGGTGATGCATGTTGCCCGTGCACGTCGGCCGCTCCCGCATCATGCGGTAATCCGTCATTGAGAGGACCGCTGACAAGCGTGATCTTGCCAATATGAAATTGCGGCCCCGTCTCGGGCTTGATTGTGATATGCAATCTGCCCTGGCTGTGCAGCGCCGCAAGGCGGTCCGGCAACGACGGATTGCGACCATCAATGGTCTGTCCGTCAGGCAGTTTGACGCTGATCACAACTTTGCCCGCGTAGAAACCGCGGCTCTCCAGTGCTGTCTGCACACGATCATAATCGCCACGGATGCGCCCTGCGAGCGCGTAGGGATCGACAGCCTTCGTTTTTTGCAGGGAAATCAGCGTCGATGCCGCCTGAACCATTGGGTCCAGTTCCGGGTCGCTCGATGGTGTAATCTCCACCTGATAGGCCGTGTCAGGCTCGCCATTCTTGCCTGCGCTTTTATCCTTGTGGGCTGCAAGAGCGCTGTCTGGCTGCCCGAAGGCCGCTAGAGTGGCCGCAGAAACGATAAAACACAGGGCAGGCGTTCGCTCAGGCCGTGACCGTCTGACCCCGGTTTCAGAGTGACGAGAAAGGCGGGAAGCGCGGTAAAACGACAGCAATCGAACTCCTGCTGCAGGCTGAAATCCTGAATTCGGTGGCAGAAAACCGTGTCAGGATCATGTCACGGGAGAGCCGGCAAGAAAAGGCACGGTGCAGCGCAAAACCAATGCGAGACCATTCTCCTTGAGCGTTCGCCCCCGCGTTTCGTTCAATCTTAATAAAATCGATCCCGTATGGCTGTTGTCCGGCTTGACCGTTTCACGCTAGGTATCAGGCAATGACAGACGCGATCACGCGCCGCCGTCCTGCTAGTGACGCTTCCGGCCCCGACTCCTGGACCGCCCCGCTTGAACCTGCCCTCCCTGTGGAGAGTGCATCGGGGAATGGTATGATCTGCCGGCTTCGCGCGATACGTCGCATGGGTTTGTCTTGCCTGTGGACACTCGTTGCCAGTGTCCCGCAGCGCATCCTGCTCAAGCGCCAAGGTGCGGCAAAGATTGTTTTTGCACGGTTCTACTGGGCAACCATCTGCCGTATCCTTGGCATGCATGTTCGGGTTGTTGGTGAACCTGCCGGAACGATACGCGACAGTATTGCCGTAAAAAACGGCGAGCGTCCGGTCATTTTCGTCGCGAACCATTCCTCGTGGCTTGATATTGCTGTCGCCGGCGGCATCCTGCCCACCGTTTTTGTCGCCAAACAACAGATTGCCGACTGGCCCGTGATCGGCACCCTTGCGCGTCTCGGCCGCACGATCTTCGTCAGCCGTCAGCGCAACAACACGGGTCGCGAATTGCAGGCGATGACCGACCGCCTCAACAATGGTGACAATCTAATCCTGTTCCCGGAGGGCACCTCGACTGATGGAACGCATGTGCTGCCCTTCATGTCGTCCTTTTTCGCCATCGCGAAGCCGAGCCGGGTCGATACGACCCTGCCAACGCCGCCTTCCGTCCTGATCCAGCCTGTCTCGATTGTCTATGACCAGCTCAATGGGTTGCCGATAGGTCGCGCACGGCGCACAGCGCTGGCCTGGTACGGCGATATGGACCTTGCACCCCATATCTGGTCCGTCACGCAGTGGCGCTCTCTGGGAGCCACCGTGATCCTGCACCCCCCTGTCGATCCGGCGGATTACCCGAGCCGCAAGGAGCTCTCGACTGCGGTTCAGGAGATCGTGGCGCAAGGCGTGGCACAATTGCACCATAATCCCGAGCACCCGGAGCCAGTGCAGCACTGAAGCAGGCGGGCCGCGCCCTCGCACCCAGCCGTAACAGCACGCATGGCACGGCTGGCATACGCGCTCTGCATCGCTGCCCAGCACGGCGCATGAATATTAGCCATGCATTTACCGCTACCTTGCGCTACAAAGCGCGAAGGACATATCGAAATGATCGGCTTCGCCTGATGGACAGCCCCCGCATTGAAATGGTGCGTGCTCTCCTATCGTTGCCGACACAAGCGGACCACAGGGCCAAAGGTTAGGATACGTGAACGTCGAGACTTTAACCGACAGCACTCTCCCCGTGCAGAACGACAGCCAGACCAACGCGCGTGGGCTGCATGTCATCACCTGGGGCTGTCAGATGAATGTCTATGACAGCGCGCGCATGACCGACGTGCTTGCGCCGCTCGGCTTTAAGCCGGTGACCACGCCAGAACAGGCAGAGATGGTCATTCTCAACACGTGCCATATCCGCGAGCGCGCTGCCGAGAAGGTGTTCTCCGAGCTGGGCCGCCTGCGCAAGATCAGTGAAGAGCGCGAGACCGCCGGGCTCAGCCGCTCGATCATCGCCGTTGCCGGCTGCGTGGCCCAGGCAGAAGGCGAGGAGATCCTCGCCCGCGCACCCTACGTGGATATCGTTCTCGGCCCGCAGACCTATCACCGCCTGCCCGAGATGGTGGCGCGTGCCGCCCGCGCTGGCGGTGCCGTGATCGATACGGATTTTCCGGTCGAAATGAAGTTCGACTTCCTGCCGCAGGATTCTGCCCCTCAGGTGGAAGGAAACCTGACGGCCTTCCTGACCATTCAGGAAGGCTGCGACAAGTTCTGCTCTTTCTGTGTCGTGCCCTATACACGCGGCGCCGAAACAAGCCGTTCCCTCCCTTCCGTGCTGGCCGAGGCGCGCCGTATGGCAGAGAGCGGCGTCCGGGAGATCACGCTGCTCGGGCAGAACGTCAATGCCTATCACGGCGATGATGGCGAAGGCGGTACGGCCGATCTGCCACGCCTTGCGAAAGCCCTGGCGGAACTGCCCGGCCTTGAACGCATCCGGTACATGACGTCGCATCCGCGCGACATGGATCAGTCCCTGATTGACGCGCATCGTGACAACCCTGCGCTCATGCCTTTCCTTCACCTGCCTGTGCAGTCCGGGTCGGATCGTATCCTCAAGGCCATGAACCGCGGTCATACGGGCGACGATTACCGCGCGCTGATTGCGCGGCTACGTGAAGCCTGTCCCGATCTCGCCCTTTCCTCCGATTTTATCGTCGGCCATCCGGGAGAGACGGAAGAGGATTTTGAGGCGACGATGCAGCTTGTGCGCGATATCGGTTTCGCCCAGGCTTTTTCGTTTAAGTACTCGCCCCGCCCCGGCACACCTGCAGCCGGCCAGCCCTTCCAGATTGAAGAAGCGGTCAAGGACGAGCGCCTGCAACGTCTGCAGGCCCTGCTGCGTGAGCAACAGGACGCCTTCAACGCCGATATGGTTGGCCGGACACTGCCTGTGCTCTTTACCGGGCGCGGCCGCAAACCCGGACAGATCACCGGGCGTTCACCCTATCTGCAACCGGTTCATGTCGAAGGGACCGATGACCTGATCGGTCAGACCGTACCGGTTGTGATAACCCAGCGTCTCACCAATTCGCTGGCTGGTATACTCTTACGGGAGAGAGTCTGCGCTTGAGCCACCCCACGGCACCCCAGTCGCATCCCGGATACGGGACCAATGACCGTAACTCCAGGCGGCACCTCCCGCCTGAAACCCCTCCTCACGAACAGGGACACCGCACCTCGGCGCTGCGTTTCGGAGATAACATTCTCCTCCAGCAGCTGCTGGGCGATCACGACCGCCATCTCATCAGGCTCGAACAGGGTTTCGATGTCCGCCTGACGTGCCGCGGCAACAAGATTGCCATCACGGGTGAAGCGGCTTCTGTCGCTCGCGCTCAGGCCGCCATTACCGCGCTCTATAATCAGCTTGAGCATGGCGGCAAGATCGACGGCCCCGTGGTCGACAGCGTCATTCGCCTGTCTGCCCTGCCGCGACCCACCCGCGCGGCGGAGCCCCGACACGCGCCCCGCCAGAACGAGGCATCAGCAGCCGAACTGCCACGCACCGAGACCGAGGGACCAGCGCCCTTTCTCGACCTGCCGGCCATCAAGACCAAGCGCGGGGCCATTGCGCCGCGTTCGCGCGGGCAGGCTGCCTATATGCAGATGCTGGCCAAGACCGAACTGACATTCGGGATCGGGCCGGCCGGTACCGGCAAGACCTATCTGGCCGTGGCGCAGGGTGTTGCCATGCTTCAGGCCGGTCAGGTGGACCGGATCATCCTCTCCCGCCCTGCCGTCGAGGCTGGCGAGCGCCTCGGCTTCCTGCCTGGCGACCTGCGGGAGAAGATCGACCCCTATCTGCGCCCACTCTACGATGCGCTCAATGACATGCTGCCGGGTGATCAGGTCGCTCGCCGGATGGCCAATGGCGAAATCGAGGTGGCACCGCTTGCCTTCATGCGTGGCCGGACCCTCGCCCATGCCTTTGTCATTCTCGACGAGGCCCAGAACACCACCCCGGCCCAGATGAAGATGTTCCTGACCCGTATGGGTCAGGGCGCTCGCATGGTCATTACCGGCGATCTCAGCCAGATCGATCTGCCTTCGGGCGTCGCTTCGGGCCTGCGTGAAGCGGTCGAGACCCTTGAAGGCTTGCCGGGAATTGGTATTACCCGTTTCGAGTCCGCCGATGTCGTGCGTCACCCGCTGGTGGCACGTATTGTGGACGCTTATGATCAACGAGTGGCTGCGGCACGGGACTATTCCCGAGGCAGGTCGCGCCGGGAATACAATGGAACCTCGAAGTAGTCTGACCCCATCCGCCGAAGAGCCGTCCTCTATCACGAGGGCGGCCCTTCGTTCACGTCTCGATCTGATCGTGGCCGATCGCCGCTGGCGTGCCAGTGTGCCCAATCTGGAAGCGCTCGTCGCCCGTTGCCTTGAGGCAAGCTGGCCGTGGCTCGATCGCGACCGTGTTCCGGCCTTCCTTCTTGCAGGCGACCACGCCATCAAGGCGCTCAACGCGGCGTTCCGTGACAAGAACAAGCCGACCAATGTCCTGACCTTCGAGGAGAACGGCGCGTTTGGCGATGGCGACATAGCCCTTGCCTACGAGACCGTCCGTCGCGAGGCCAAGGCAAGCGGCAAGAAATTCTCGCATCACTTTGCACATCTCGTCGTTCATGGCTTGTTGCACCTCGCGGGTCACGACCATCACCGCCCCGATGAGGCGCGGCTGATGGAAATGACGGAATCCCGCATTCTGGCCCGTCTCGGTGTTCCCAATCCCTGGCGCATGGGCGGGGGGCGCGGCGCATGAGTGAGAGCGACGACCATCGCCAGAGACCGGCCAAGGGATTGTTCGGCATCTTCAATCGCAAGGGGCGCGAACAAGGGCTGCGACTTTCGATTGCGGCTCTTGTGGAAGAGGCAGCTGCCCCCCACCCAGAAGCGGGCACCCGTCCGGAGCTGGATCGGCAGGAACGTGCACTCATTACCAATGTGCTGCATCTGCGCGAAAAAACCGCCGATGACGTCATGGTACCCCGCGCCGATATCGTCTCGATGTCAGCGGATATCACGCTGGATGAAGCGCTGGACTTCATGCGCCGTGAAAACCATTCACGCGTGCCGGTCTATCGCGAGCATCTCGACAGCGTCATCGGGATGATTCACGTCAAGGACCTTATTGCCTATATCGGCACTTCGGAGGCGTTTGATATCGAGCCCCTTCTGCGCCAGCCCCTGCTGGTAGCGCCGCAGATCCCTGTGCTCGATCTGCTGTTGCAGATGCGTCAGCGCCGCACCCATCTGGCGCTCGTCATCGACGAATATGGCGGCGTGGATGGGCTGGTCACCATCGAGGACCTTGTAGAGACCATCGTGGGCGACATCTCGGACGAACATGACGAGCCAGTCTCGGCCATGATTTCAGAGCGTGCCGATGGGTCCTTCGACCTTGATGCCAGATTGCCGGTGGATGAACTCGAAGGCTTCATGGGGCCGGTTCTGACCGAGGCGGAACGTGAGGCGGAAATCGAAACCGTCGGTGGTCTCGTCTTCCGCCTTGCCGGGCATGTGCCGATACGCGGTGAGGTGTTTACCCATGAAAGCGGCCTTGTCTTTCGTGTGACTGATGCCGATGCACGCCATATCCGGGCGCTCCGGATGCGCGTGCCGCCCGATTGGGTCCGTAGCGACAATCCAACGCCCCACCACGGCGACGAGAAACGCTGAACCCCGCACCCTCTTTCGTCTCATGATGTCCGGCGCGCCGTCGCGCGGGACACTTGACGCGGAGAGGGCTTCCGGTCTTCAAAACTCCGGTATCATTCACGGGGAGAGTTCTTCATGTCTTTGTACCGGCGCAGTTTCCTGGCAGCCATGCCCGCCCTCGCTCTCATGCCGAAGGCCCGCGCAGAGGATGCCCGACTGACCCCGCGCACCCTTGGCAACCCCAAGGCGCCCGTCACGGTCAATGAGTGGTTCTCCCTCACCTGCACCCATTGTGCCCATTTCGAGATGACGGTCTTTCAGGATGTTAAGAAAAACCTGATCGATACCGGCAAGGTGTTTTACGTCTATCACGATTTCCCGCTCGATCAGATCGCCCTGCTCGGGGCGATGGTGGCGCGTTCGCTGCCTGTCGATCGCTATGTGCCGTTCGTCAATTCGATGCTCTCAAGCCAGGATCGCTGGGCTTTTGCACGGGACGTGAACCCCAAGCAGCAGATCCAGCAGATGGCTGCGCTCGCAGGCATTTCGGCTGAGCAATTTGCGAAGATTGACGCCGATGATACATTCCGCCAGGCACTGGTCGCCCAGCAGGATGCCGATCAGGCGAAATACAATATCGGCGGCACGCCCTTCTTCATGTTCAACAAACAGCCCTATAATCAGGAGCTTCTGACCTATGAGGCCTTCGAGGCCGAGGTCAAGAAAGCCGGCGGCTAAACAGAGGACCCCGCTTTTCGCGTATGTCAGCCAAGATCACGCGCCTGCGGATAGCGGGTTTCAAGAGTTTTGCCGATCCAGCCACAATCGACATCCTGCCTGGCCTCACCGGTATCGTGGGGCCAAATGGTTGTGGCAAATCCAACGTCGTTGAGGCCCTGCGTTGGGCGATGGGCGAGAGTTCCGCCCGCGCCCTGCGCGGCGGCGAACTGGATGACCTGATTTTTGCAGGGACGAGCGCACGTTCGGCCCGCAGCCTCGCCGAGGTGACGCTGTGGCTGGATGAGGCACAGGGTCTCGCCCCACCCCCGTTCAGCGATACGGACGGTCTCGAAATCACCCGGCGAGCCGAACGCGGATCGGGCAGTGAGTTTCGCCTCAACGGGCGCGCCCTGCGCGCACGTGACATCACCACGATGTTTGCCGATCTCTCTTCGGGGGCTCGCAGCTCCTCCATTGTCAGCCAGAACCGTGTCAGCGCGCTCATCAGCGCCAAGCCCGAAGAAAGACGGTCGCTCCTTGAAGAGGCTGCGGGCATCACGGGTCTTCATGCGAGGCGCCATGATGCTGAAATCAAGCTCCGGCAGGCTGAGGGCAATATGGAGCGCTCGGAAGACCTGCGTCAGCAGATCGAGACGCGGCTGGCCACACTCGATGCGCAATCGGTTCAGGCACGAGCCTATCGCAGCCTTTCCGAAGCGATACGTACAGATGAACTGACCCTCTCCTGGCTCATACACCGTCGAGCCGCCTTGCTTGTTGAGCGCACACGGGAGCAGCTTGAGGCTGCGGAAAAATCCCGTGACGATTCGGCGCGCGCTGCCGATGAGGCAGGGCAACAGGGCGCAGCAGGACGCGAACGCCTGCTCGCCCTACGCGACCATACCGACGCCCTGCGTACCACCCGCGACAGGCTGCGCGTTATCAGCGAATCAACCCGCGAGGCCGTGGCGCAGGCACAGGCGCGCCACGAGCAGACGACCCAGCGTCACGAGCAGATGGAAGCCGATCACCAGCTGGCCCTGAAACGACTGGAGGAACTCACGCAGCGTGAGGCGCTGCTGAACGAGGAGGAGCAACGGCTTGCCGTCACCTTGGGCGAGCTGCCTGATACGCTCGCCACCCTTCGAGAGGCCGCTCAGGAAAGCGCCGAACTCCTGTCCCGCCTTGAGCAGACAAGACTGGCACTTGCTGACAAGTTGACCACACGGCGCATGACCGCTCAGGCCCTCACACTGGAGCATGAAGCTGCCGCAAAGGCCGTTGAAGCCCTGACGGGTGAGTCGGCAACACTCGCGAAAACGATAGCCGAACTCCGGGATGAGCTTCCCGATGAGACGGCGCTAGAGCAGCTCGCCCGGCGGCTGGACCAGCAGCGTCAGGAGAGAACTGCTCTGGACCAGCAGATCCAGCAGCAGGCGCAGCTCAGGCAGGAGCAGCTCGTCAACACCTCCAAAGCCGAACAGGATCTGGCCCGAATCGAGAGGGAAACCCGCGAAAATCGCGAGATGCTCGCGCGATTGACCTCAAGGGCAAACAACCTCGCCCAGCAGATCGCAACGCACCAGAATGAACTGGAAGCCCTCGAAGCCGCCCGGCTTGATGACGCTGCGTTGAACGCGCTCGATGCCAAGGCCGACACCCTGATGACGGCACGGGATGTCGCCAAAGCGAGAGCGGAAGAGAGCCGCTCCGCCCTTGCGCAGATCGAGCAACAGCTCAGCGCCCAGCAGTCAGAGGCACGCAGCATCGCCCGACAGCGGGAGCTTCTCGAGAAAGACCGCGATCAGGCCCGCCAGAGTCTTGAGCGCCTTAATCAGTCTCTCGAGACCCTTATCGCCCGGCGGGAAGCGCTCGGCCGCGATATGCCCGACGATGCCGCCATCAGTGACGCCACCGGAGCCCGGGAGGCCGCGCAACGCACGCTGTCGTCCCTGATTGTCGATATCGAGACGATAAGCCAGGCGCGGCGCGATACGCAGCAGGCGCGGGACGAGGCCGAGAATGCCCTCCGCCTTGCCAGCGCCGATCATCTCGCCCTCGTGGCAAGACGTGATGCCTTGCAGGCCAACACGCCCGACGATGCCCTGCCAGACCCTGCGCTGGCGCAAATGGAAATTCCCGCAGGGCTCGAGCGCGCCGTTGCTGCGGCCCTCGGGCAAACGCTCGAGGCTTCGCTGGATACACTCCAGAGTCGCGCATGGCAGTTGCTTCCGCCGCTGACCCCGGAGCAGTTCGGGGCTGGCTGCACATCGCTCTCGGCCCTGATCAAGGCGCCTGAAGCGCTGCAACGCTGCCTCGATCATGTCGGCCTGATTGATAGCAAGCAGGATCCTGAAGCACTCCAGACGCGTCTCCTCCCCGGTCAGTGCCTCGTCACAAGCGAGGGTGCCCTATGGCGCTGGGATGGCTATCAGGAAGCGCCCAACCTGCCCTCGACCGCCCTCAGCCGGGTCGAGCACCTAGCCGCGCTCCGGGATCTGGATACCCGGATTGCCGCCGCGGAGGCTGCCATTCCTGCCCTGCGGGCAACGCTTGGCTCCTTCAATGATCAGGATGCCGACCACGCGGCAAAGCTGACAGCCCTTCGCGAGACAGTACAACGCGAGGAAAAAAACCTGAGCGCTCTGAAACAGGCCGAGACCGACCTGCTCGATCGTCGGGACCGGCTCGCCGGGCAGATTGCCCAGATCGATCAAAACAGCACCGAGACCACAATCCAGCGGGACGAAACCCGCGACCGGCTGAACAACGCCGTTGCAGGCCTTGAGGCTCTGGGCGATGAAGCGAAACTGCACGAGGCCCTGCGCGTCCTGAATGGCGACGTTTCCAGACAGCGCAGCGTGACCGAGGCCGCTATTACCGCCGCGAGCCAGATCGAGACCGACTACACGACCGCCCAGCAGGATGCGACAAGGCAGCGCCTGCAGAACGATTCCTGTATCGCCAAGCTCGCCACAATCGGCGCCGTGCTTAAGCAGGCGCGTGCTGATCATGATGACGTGGCCGGTCAGCGTCAGGCGCTCTCGCAAAACGATCACGACGCCGCACTGGCCGCTGCCCGCACGGTGCTTGAACAGTGCAAGAGTGCTCTTGTTACAGGTGATCGGGAACGCGCTGCGCTGAAAACAAGGCTTGAGGCCCTCGGCCGTGATATCGGCCATTCCAGCCGCGAACTTCAGACGCGCCGTGACCTCAAACTCAGCCTGAACAGCCGCCTTGCGGCCCTGACCCCACGCCAGAACACTGTCAGGGATCAACTCGCGCGGGCAACGCAAGCACAGGAAGCTCTGGCACCGATCCCGGATCTCGCGCCCTTTGAAGCAGAGCTCAGCGCGGCGCTGGCCGCCGAGGCCGATCAGCGCGAATGCGACCTCGCCGCCAGAACGCAGGTGCAGGAGGCCCAGTCACGGCTGGATCAGGCGACGCAGGAGACGCACGCCATCGCGCTCAGGCTAGGTGAAACGCGCGCACAGGGCGAGACCCTGCGCGACGATTGTTCCCGGCTTGAGGAGCGTCTGACACTCAGCCACGAGGAAATTTCCCGTAGTGCGGCTGAGAGAGCCGCGCAGGATGAGGCGCTGCAAACCCATCATTCCGCCCTGCAAAACGCCGAGCAGGAACACGAACAGGCCACCATCGCGCTGACAGAGCTCGATAAGGCTTTGCAGGATCTGGCTCACAGCCAGCGTGAGGAGGAGCAACGCGGAGCACAGGCCCGCGAGAACGCCATCCGGTTGCAGGAACGCCTCGCCCAGGCACTGTCGCAGCATGAGAAACTGGCCGAAACACCGCTCGTCGAGCCGGAATCACCCCTGGATATCCCCCTCACCGAGGCAAGCGAGACCACGCTCAAACGACGGCTCGCCCGCGCCCAGAAAGACCGTGAGGCCCTCGGGCCGGTCAATCTTCTGGCCGAGCAGGAATACACTCAGGCCAAGGAACAATCTGACCACCTGACACGCGAGCATGAGGAGCTGACCTCCGCCATCCAGCGCCTGCGTGGATCAATCAACGCGCTCAAGAAGGAAGGGCGCGAGCGCCTGCAGGCGGTCTTCGTTGAGGTGGACCGCCATTTCCAGTCGCTTTTCAGCCGTATGTTCAATGGCGGCAAGGCGCATCTGGGTCTCGTCGGGAGTGATGATCCTCTCGAGGCGGGGCTAGAAATCTTTGCGCAGCCGCCGGGCAAGAAGCTGTCGACCCTCTCATTGCTTTCCGGCGGTGAGCAGGCGCTGACGGCGCTATCGCTGATATTCGCCACCTTCCGGTGTCAGCCCTCACCGCTCTGTATCCTCGATGAGGTGGATGCGCCGCTGGATGATGCCAATGTAGAGCGCCTCTGCGGTCTGCTCAAGGACATGGCCGAAGAAGCCCAGACACGCTTTCTGATCGTGACCCATCACCAGTTGACCATGGCCCATATGGATAGGCTGTTCGGTGTGACCATGCAGGAGCGTGGCGTCAGTCAGGTGCTTTCGGTGGATCTGTCGCTGGCTGCCGCTTTTGCAGAAAGCGGCACCGTGGCTGTGGCGTCCTGACAGCGATCGGTTATAACCATGTCTTCATTGTGTTTTTCGCCAGATGCAGGTCATACTGGCAGTTTCGACATGTGAGAGCACTGAAAGGCCCCGACGATTACCTTTTCTCCCCCCCCTCCTCCCGACCTGTCCAGGCTGAGTGCCGGTCGCGGCATACGCGTGGTGGGAGACGTGCATGGAGACCTGACTGCGTTTGAACATGCGGTCGCCACCGACCGATTCATCATCCAGCTGGGCGATCTGGTCGATCATGGTCCTGACAGCGCAGGCACGTTAAGGCTCATGCTCGACCTGATTGATGATGGTCGCGGCCTGTTCATCCTTGGCAATCATGACCGTAAGCTCGGTCGAGCCCTCGAGGGGCGCAGGCTGCGCCGTGATCCCCCACTGGAGGAGACACTGCACCAGCTTTCCGGGCCCGTTCAGGCGGGGCTGCGTGAGCGCGCCTATGAGGCGATCGCTACCGCCCCCGCCTGGATCATTCACGACAAGCTGATTTTCGTCCATGGCGGCTTCCACACCGACATGCTTGTGGAAGCGCCCCCGCCCGCACTCGGGAGCATGAGCTCGCTGCTGTCGCGCGCGCTCTTTGGCGAGACCACGGGAAGAATGCAGCCTGACGGCTACCCCGAGCGACGTCTGCGCTGGATCGACCATATTCCCGCAGGCCATATCGTCTATTGCGGCCATGACCGACGCTCGACTGACGGACGCCCCTGGATACGCGATGGGCGTAACGGAGGGCGTGCGATATTCACCGACCTTGGCGCCGGCAAAGGCGGCCATCTTGCCTGGATTGATCTCGATGTCTGAAACCGAAACCCGTACTCTCCTCGAACAGCATCGGCAGAGTATCGATAATATCGATGCCGCCCTGATCCACATGCTGGCAGAGCGATTCCGGCAGACCCAGGCCGTGGGTGAACTCAAGGCTCGCGCCGGCCTGCCCGCTGCCGACCCATCACGCGAGTCCAGGCAAATCGAACGTTTGCGTCAGCTTGCCTCGTCAGCACGTCTGGACCCCGACTTCGCAGAAAAGTTTCTTGCCTTCATCATTAAGGAAGTGATCCGTCATCATGACTCAATCGCCGGGCGCAGCCCGCGCTGAATGACGGAGCCTGCATGACCGTGCATCACCTCATCCTCGCCAGACACGCTGAGGCTGCACCTGAAATGCGCGGCGGCAGCGACCGGGAACGTATCCTGACACCGGCAGGCGAGCATGATGCCCTTTGCCTGGGGCAGAGGATCGCAGCGCTCGATATCCCGCTAGAGCAGACGCATCTATGGCACAGTACTGCCACTCGAACGACCCAGACAGCGTCGGCCATCATGCAATCCCTGCCAGGTTCAAGCGTCATGCTTGGTCTCGATGCGCTGTATGATCTCGACCTGTACGGAATTCTCGAATTGCTCCGGGAGACACCTCGCGCCATCACGACCCTGATCATCGTGGGGCACAACCCGGGTATTGCCGAGACATGCCGTCACCTGGCCAGCAATGCTGTTGATGGCCCGATCGCGCGTGACCTGATGAAATCCTACGAGCCTGGTACTGCCACCCGTTTCACCGTGGCATCTGACTGGGCTGGTCTTTCTCCCAACACGGCTGGCCTTGGTGCGGTGCTTCATCCGCAAGGCTCATCACCCATATGTTGATTGCCCCCGTCCGGCACAATTCGTAAGGCATTTTCTATGGCTGAACACGACACTAACGGACCTATCTCCGCAACGGCGGCCCTCAGCATAGGCGAGCGCTCTGCCGAATTCCCCATCATGAAGGGTACGATGGGCCCCGATGTGGTGGATATACGCAAACTCACAGCCGAGACCGGGATGTTCTCCTTCGATCCCGGCTATGGTGAGACGGCTTCCTGCCGTAGTGCTGTCACCTTCATCGATGGTGATGAGGGCGTGTTGCTGCATCGGGGTTACCCCATCGAGCAGCTCGCCACCGAGGCCAGCTTCACTGAAACAGCCTATCTTCTGGTCTATGGGGAGCTTCCGAACCGGGCGGATTACGATCGGTTCCAGCACGACCTCAAGGAGCAGGCGCTTCTGCATGAGCAGATCCGCAACTTCTTCAATGGCTTCCGCCGCGATGCTCATCCAATGGCCATCCTGTGTGGCACCGTGGCCGCGCTGTCGGCCTTTTACCCTGACGCCGTGGATATCTCCCACGAAGCCTCGCGTGACCTCTCCACACGCCGTCTGATCGCCAAGGTGCCAACCATCGCCGCCTGGGCCTATAAATACACGGTGGGTGAGCCATTCGTTTACCCTGACAACAGCCTGACCTTCTCGGAAAACTTCCTGAAGATGCTGTTTGCCAAGCCAAACGCCGACTACAAGGTCAACCCGGTTCTGGCCCGCGCCATCGACCGTATCCTGATCCTGCATGCCGATCACGAGCAGAACGCCTCGACCTCGACGGTGCGCCTCGTGGGTTCGACCGGCTCGAACCCGTTTGCCTGTATCGCAGCCGGTATCGCAGCGCTCTGGGGGCCTGCGCATGGCGGGGCCAATGAGGCCGTTCTGGGCATGCTTTCCCAGATCGGATCGAAGGAAAACATCCCGGCCTTCATCACTCAGGTGAAGAACCGTGAGAGCGGCGTAAGGCTGATGGGCTTCGGCCATCGCGTATACAAGAACTTCGATCCACGTGCGAAGATCATGGAGCAGACCTATCACGAGGTGGTGGCCGAGCTTGGGCTCAAGCACGATCCGATGTTCGATCTTGCTGCCGAGCTCGAACGTATTGCCGTTAACGATCCCTATTTCGTGCAGCGCCGCCTCTACCCCAATGTCGATTTCTATTCAGGGCTGATTCTGAAGGCGATGGGTATCCCGACCTCGATGTTCACCGTGCTTTTCGCGGTGGCCCGTACGGTAGGTTGGGTCAGTCAGTGGCGCGAAATGATCGAAGAGCCCGGCCAGCGCATTGGACGCCCGCGCCAGCTCTATGTGGGCCAGGCGCGTCGTGACTACGTGCCGCTTTGTCGGCGAAGCTGAAGACACCCGGCTAACAAAAAACCGGAGCATTGCTCCGGTTTTAGCCTGGCACGTCAAAAAGGCCGCCGCCCCCGTCAGAGATCATGGTGTCGCGAGGCCTGGCCGCTCACCCAAGTCGCTGAGCATAAAAATCTGTCAGCAAGTATCCCGAGCGGATGTCGCTGGAGTTCAGCAATCGCAGCCAGGCGTCGCACCCTTGTCCTGACGCACGATATGATGATCGATCCATTCCGACACCAGACGGCGCGCCTCATTGATCGACGCTTCAGGATGATGGATGCGATAAAGGGTCGTGCATGCGGTGAAAGCCTGGATGTCAGGCTGACCCACTTCCCGCAATTCTTCATACGCCGTGATTACGGCGCGTTCGCACTTTCGGGAAATGCGGTTGAGATCAACAGTCACGCAAACAGATCCTAGTTGAGAATTATTATCAATTGCTGCATTGTAAATCTTTTCCGATGGTAAATGCAAGCGTAGCCTATCGCACTCACGGGAGCGTTTTCTCTGCTTATTTGTCTTACTTTTCTCACGAAGGCCGGATAATCCTGCACGGCTAAAGATCATGGAGTGACAAGAGATGGCTCTCAGCAACGAGATCAACGGTGGTGCGGTTCGTCAGACCCAGTGGGACAGGGACGCAGCCCTGACCACAGCGCGCATCCTTCTGGAAATCAAGGCGATCAATTTCCGCCCTGACGAGCCCTACACCCTGACCTCGGGCTGGAAATCGCCGGTCTATATCGATTGCCGCAAGATCATCTTCTTCCCGCGCGCACGCGCCAAGATTGTCGAACTCGCCGTCGAGAAGATCGGCCGCCACATCGGCTATGAGAGCATCGAATGCGTCGTTGGCGGTGAAACCGCAGGTATTCCCTTCGCTGCCTGGATTGCCGATCGGATGATGGCGCCGATGGCCTATGTCCGCAAAAAGCCCAAGGGCTTTGGCCGTAACGCGCAGATCGAGGGTGACGTCCCGGAATCGATGCGCACCCTTCTGGTGGAAGACCTCACCACGGACGGCGCGTCCAAGGTCCGCTTTGCCAATGCCCTCCGTTCGGCGGGTGCCATTGTCGATCACACCTTTGTCGTCTTCTTCTACGGCGTGTTTCCCGGCGCACAGAAGACCCTTGCCGACATGAATGTCTCGCTTCATTCGCTCTGCACATGGTGGGATGTGCTCGAGGCCTGCTCCGGCGCCAATTATTTCTCCGAGAGCGACATCCATGAGGTGCGTCGCTTCCTCGAGGATCCCTGTGGCTGGTCCAAGGCACATGGTGGTGTCGGCAGCGCTGAAGAGGCAGCCGCCCTCAAGGCCAAGGCGGAAGGCTGACTTGCCTACCGATCCGGGTCGCGTTCTGGCATTTGACTCGGGCATAGGCGGTCTGGCGGTGGTGCAGGCTCTGCGCACCACCCTGCCGCCCGGTACCCTGATCGACTATCTGGCCGATAACGCGCTCTTTCCCTACGGCGAGCAGGACGATGCCGTCCTCGTCACGCGCATCCTCGCGCTCATGGAAGAACGCATTGCCCAGCTTCGCCCCGATGTCGTGCTGATTGCATGCAACACGGCCAGCACCATCGCCCTGGAGGCCCTGCGCGCTCGTTTCGATGTGCCCTTCGTGGGCTGCGTGCCCCCCGTCCGCTGGGCGGCTCGCGTCAGTCAGACACGGGTCTTCGGCCTGTTGGCTACAAGAGGCACGGCACGTCGCCCCTATCTGCGCAGCCTACGCGACAATTTCGCTGCCGATTGCGAGATGATCGTACACGGGGCCCGTACCCTTGCCGATCTGGCAGAGCAGGCCTTTCTGGGCCGTCCGATTGATGACGATCTGGTGGCACAGGAACTGCGCCATCTGTTCGAGGCGCCCAATGGCGATCGGATCGATACAATCGGACTGGGCTGCACCCATTACACGTTCCTCAGCAATGCTTTCCTGCGCCTGTGCCCACCGGACATCAACTGGCTCGACCCGGCTCTTGCGGTCGCCCGGCAGGTCAATCACGTGCTTGAAATGCGGGTGGCAGATCGTTCGACCAGCGCCTCGCCGGAATCGCTCTGCCTGACCGGCCCAGCTGCGGATGAGCAGGCCCTGAGACACGCCATTGCTCGGCTGGGGTATCAGGATATCACGGTTCTGGACCCAACCCCCGTCTCATGAACAGGGGCGCGCTGGGCCTGCCTCGCGGCCAAGCCAATGAAGCGCGACCTGCCTGATAACAGGTACCGGAGGGAGAGCTTTCTGCTCCCTCGTCTCTTGGATCAGTTGGCGCGGCTGACCGTATAGGAGGCCGCATCAATCATGAGCTGCCGGATTGAGCTGTCTGGGAAAGACGACAGGGCTTCGATAGCCGCATCCGCGTAAAGCTGCGCCCGATCCAGGGTCGTCTGGATTGCCCCGGTTTTCTCGATAAGGGCGAGCGCGTGCGGCAGGTCCTCGTCGGTCTGCTCACCGGTTTCGATCACACGCAGCCAGAACGCACGATCAGCCTCATTGCCAGCCTGGAAAGCCGCCAGCACAGGCAGGGTAATCTTGCCCTCACGCATATCATCACCCACGGTCTTGCCCAGCACCTGCTGGTCGGCCGCGTAATCGAGCGCGTCGTCGACAAGCTGGAACGCCATGCCCAGATTGGTGCCATAGGCCTCGAGCGCATTCTCGTCGCTTTCCGGACGTGCGGCCACCACCGCGCCTACCCGGCATGCAGCGGCAAACAGCGCGGCCGTCTTGCCGTGAATGACCTCCAAATATTTCTCGATCGGTGTGGAGAGATCGTTCTGTGTCGCCATCTGCAACACCTCGCCTTCAGCAATCGTAGCCGAGGCGGCAGAAAGAATGGCCATGACCTTGAGAGAGCCATCTGCCGTCATCAGCTGGAACGAACGGGCAAACAGAAAATCGCCTACCAGCACCGAGGCCTTGTTGCCGAACACGGCATTGGCGGAGGCAAGGCCCCGGCGCAACGTGCTTTCATCCACCACGTCGTCATGCAGCAATGTGGCCGTATGGATGAACTCGACACAAGCGGCCAGGCCGACATGGCGCTGGTTCTCGGGCGAGGGCTCATAGCCACATAGACGCGCCGATGCGAGGGTAAGCAACGGGCGCAGCCTCTTGCCACCAGCAGCGACCAGATGGGCGCCCAGTTGGGGGATGAGCGGGACCGGGCTTTGCATACGCGCGACGATCTCGCGGTTGCAGGCCTCCATGTCGTCCTTGAGAAAGTCGGAAAGGGCGTTAAGGGCTGAGCGCTCGCCATTGACGGGCACGGCTGCACTGTTGTTTTGCTCGGCCTTCATATCGGCCAGGCTGTCGGCACCACCCAAGGCAACTCTCCACTTCCTACTTGGCCACTGACGACCCTGATGCAGTATAAGGCACGAGCCGACATTCCGCACGGCGTAACAGGACACCGAGACAGAAACCGGATTTCATGCATGAGCCATTCAGACCGGAGAACCGGCCCTCTGACAGTCAAATCCATATGAGCGGCAGGACGGCCCCGGTCAACCCGGCAACCCTCAAAGCTGATGCTGCCGCAATCAATACAACCGATACGATGCCCGGTTATCTGCTCGACCAACGTGTGCAGTATCACCAGTTCACGAAGGGTTATCGCACCGGCATAGAACCAGTGTTGATGGCCGCCTTCGTGCCCGCTCGACGTGGCCAGAGCATTCTCGAAGCCGGATGCGGCGCAGGTGCTGGCCTGCTTTGCCTCATGACGCGATGCCCCGAGACCAGCGGCGCAGGTATCGAAGCCGATGGTGCGACGGCGGAACTAGCGAGACTGAACATGGAAGCCAATGGCCTGGGCGCCCGCGTCTCGATCATTCAGGGCAGTCTGCCCGACATCCCCCCTGCCCTGCGGCAAATAACACCGGGGGCCAATGGCCGTTTCCATCACGCCATGGCCAACCCTCCGTGGCATCCTGCCGATCATACCGGAGCCGCTGATGCCCGACGTCGCCTGGCGATGACCATGCCAGAAGGAGGCTGGACCGCGTGGATCGACGCGCTGTCAAAATGGGTGCTTCCCGGCGGCAGCTTGACGCTCGCCCTGCCTGCCTTTGTCATTGACACAGCCTGCGAGGCCTTGCGCCAGGCCGGGTTCGGGAGCCTCACCCTCTGCCCGCTCTGGCCCAAACAGGGTCGGGCAGCGAAGATCGTTCTGCTACGCGGGATATGGGGGGCAAGGGCGCGTTCCGCCTTTTCCCCGGCCTCGTGCTCCATCGTCAGGAGGGCGGCTACACGGATGAGTGTGAGGCGGTTTTACGTCAGGCGAGTGCGCTGGAGTAAACGCGGAGACTTTGCGCGGCTTCGCCAGTTTGACAGCGACGCTTCGACACCGGAGCATAGGTGCCCTGAAAATGATCCAGGGTATTTTCACCCTCGTCCGGGAGCCGTCCGCTCGAGGGTAGATTCGACTTGCGAAAGTCACGCGGTGCTGAGATTTCAGGGCGGAGTATGACCCCGCCCCGCATTTCAGGAAGCGAAAACGTCCACCTCGAAAGCCTCTTCCCAGGATCCCGAGGTTGAAGCGCGGGAATATTCCGTTGAGCGATTTTCGAAGAAATTGGCGTGTTCCACCGCATTCAGCATGTCGTCGAGCCAGGGCAGCGGGTTTTCCTCGATGCCATAAAACGGATCAAGACCAAGCTGGGTCATGCGACGATCGGCAATAAAGCGAATATAGCGCTTGACCTGATCGGCGCTCAGGCCTTCGACATCGCCCATCTCGAAAGCGAGATCGATGAAGGCATCCTCATGCTCAACCGTTGTCGCACAGATCTCTGCGAGTTCGGCGCGGAAATCCACGGTCCAGATCTCGCGGTTTTCGCGCACGAAGGTGCGGAAAAGACGGATCATGGACAGGCAGTGCAGCGTTTCATCACGCACTGACCAGGAAACGATCTGCCCCATCCCCTTGAGCTTGTTGAAGCGAGGGAAGTTGAGAAGGATCGCGAAGGAAGCAAAAAGCTGCAGCCCTTCCATGAAAGCGCCGAACGCTGCCATGGTCTTCGCGATTTCACGTTTGTTGTTGATGTTGAAGGACTGCATGAAATCATACTTGTCCTTCATCTCCTTGTACTTCAGGAATGCCGAATACTCTGTTTCCGGCATACCGATTGTATCAAGAAGATGCGAATAAGCAGCGATATGAATCGTCTCGATATTCGAGAACGATGACAGCATCATCAGCACTTCGGTCGGTTTGAAGACCTGGCTGTAATACTTCATATAGGCCGAGTTCACCTCGACGTCGGCCTGCGTGAAGAAACGGAAGATCTGCGTGACCAGATGGCGTTCGCCCTCGCTCAGCGTGCGATGCCAATCCTTAACGTCATCGGCCAGAGGCACCTCTTCAGGCAGCCAGTGGACACGCTGCTGAATCAGCCATGCGTCATAGGCCCAGGGGTAACGGAAGGGCTTATAGACCGGGTTGGCGGTCATCAGGTCGAAATGCTGTTCTTCGGCGAGCGGCGCGCCGGCGTTCTGTGTCTCGCTCATGGGCTCTTCCTGCTCCGTTCTGTCTGCGAGCCGGCATCGGTCCGGCCCTGATTTTCCTGCAATGTCAGCGCAGCCACGCCGTGATCGTCACTCAGGATCAGGCGATCACCCTCCCTGCGCCATTCACGCACGGCCTGCATGGCCTTGAACACGGCATCTTCCTGCGTCATGCGCACGCCCGGGCAGGCCATGCGTGTTCCCGCCGTCGGGCCAAAGGTGAAATGGGTCGCGTCGGCAACTACATGCCCCATCATCCGGTTGCATCCGCCAGTGCCAGACAGCGCACCATCAGCACGTATGACCATGAAGGCAGGCGCTGCGGGATCAACCTTCTGGGCGCCAATATCCGTGATCGCCCACGCACCGGCAACGGGCTGAGGCACAGGCTGGCTGACGGATTCAACGGTCACCGTCGTGTCTGACGGCACAGCGCCAGCTTCCATAGTGGCGGTCTTGCTTATGGCAATCAGCTTGCCACTCTGGCGGATCGCAGCATGAAGCGCATAGCGGTGCCCGGCCGTCAGGTGCTGCGCATCGTAATGCAGCGCGTAGCCATAGGGCGACTTGCCAACCGGCGTGAACTCGGTCCTGCCAAGCGTCACCGAGGGAGCGTCGGCCAGGCTCACATCATCCAGCCGCACCGTGATTATCGCGCCTGTCGGTATGATCATACCGACAGGTGTGACGACCACCCCCTTCACGACGGTCTGTTTCACCTCGGACCCGGGAGCCGGCGCTTCCGCCGCAACGGCACACCAGTTACCAGCGAAAGCTGCTGTGAGTGCGCCTGTCAGCAGCGCCACCGCACAGAGCGAATGCTTCACTGACATGACAGACATTCCTCATAGCTCGTCGTTGCTGCGGGCTTCTTGGCGGTCTCAGCCGCGTCACTGCTGTAATCCTCGTCTTCGAGAATATTGTTCTTGAGGGCCATATCGCTCACTGCGTCAGCGCGCTGGATCGAGAGTGAACGGCAGTAATAAAGCGACTTCACGCCACGCTTCCATGCAAGGAAGTGGATCTGATGCAGGTCGCGCTTGTGGATATCGGCAGGCAGGAACACGTTGATGGATTGCGCCTGACAGATGAACCCGGCGCGATCAGCCGCATGTTCGATCACCCAGCGCTGATCCAGTTCGAATGCCGTCTTGTAGACATCCTTCTCGTCCTGGGTCAGGAAGTCGAGATGCTGCACAGAGCCCTTGTTCAAGGTGATCGATGACCAGACCGCGTCGTTGTTATACCCCTTCTGCTCCAGCAGCTTGAGCAAATGGCGGTTGCGCACGGTGAACGAACCCGAAAGGGTTTTCTGCAGGAACACATTGGCCGAGATCGGCTCGATACCGGGGCTGGCATTGCCGGCGATGATCGAGATCGAGGCCGTGGGGGCAATCGCCATCTTGTTCGAGAAACGCTCCATGATGCCGTATTCCTCGGCATCGGGGCACGGCCCGAGCAGCTCGGCAAGATGCTTGGAGGCCGCGTCGGCCTGCACCTTGATGTGCTGGAAGATGCGCTTGTTCCACACACGCGCCATCACGCTCTCGAACGGGATGCTGCGCGCCTGCAGGAAGGAATGGAAGCCCATGACACCGAGCCCGACCGAGCGCTCGCGCATGGCGGCGTAACGGGCGCGCTCCATGTCATCGGGCGCGCGGTCAATGAAGTCCTGCAATACGCGATCGAGGAAGAGCATGACGTCTTCGATGAATTGCGGGTTGTCCTTCCACTCGTCCCATGTCTCGAGATTGAGCGAGGAGAGGCAGCATACGGCGGTACGGTTCTTGCCGTGATGATCGAGCCCGGTGGGCAGGGTGATTTCCGCACAGAGATTGGAGGTCTTGACCTCAAGCCCGGCAAGCTTGTGATGCTCGGGGCGCGCCTTGTTCACATGATCAGAATAGATGATGTAGGGCTCACCCTGCTCCATGCGGGCCGTAAGGATACGGATCCAGAGCTGACGTGCCGGAATGCTGCGGATGACGGACATGTCCTTGGGCGAGCGCAGGCCCCATTCCTCATCTTTCTCCACGGCGCGCATGAAGTCGTCGGTGAGCAGCACGCCGTGATGCAGGTTGAGGGCCTTTCGGTTCGGGTCACCACCGGTCGGGCGGCGCATCTCGACGAATTCCTCGATCTCGGGATGCCAGACGGGCAGATAGACTGCCGCAGAACCGCGACGCAAGGAGCCCTGCGAAATGGCAAGTGTGAGGCTGTCCATGACGCGGATGAACGGAATGACACCCGAGGTCTTGCCATTCTTGCCGACATTCTCGCCGATCGAGCGCAGATTACCCCAGTAAGAGCCAATGCCGCCACCCTTGGAGGCCAGCCAGACATTCTCGTTCCAGAGGTCCACAATGCCGCGCAGGCTATCATCGGCCTCGTTCAGGAAGCACGAGATTGGCAGACCACGTGACGTTCCCCCGTTGGACAGCACCGGGGTTGCGGGCATGAACCAGTGTTGTGAAATATAGTCGTAGAGACGCTGTGCATGGGCGGCATCGGCACCGTAATACGAGGCGACACGACCGAAGAGGTCCTGATAGTGCTCGCCCGGCAACAGATAGCGGTTATCAAGCGTCGCCCGGCCGAAATCCGTCAGCAGCGAATCACGCGACCGGTTGACCCGGACAGGGTGGTGGCCCTCAAGCTGAACGACATCATCGAACATATCCGGTTCGGCCTCGATCTCCTGGGGCGCGCGGTCACAGGGCTCGGGCAGAACATCAGCGGTCGCTGAAACAGGCTCACGGATCGTGTCGTCTAGCAGGCTCACGGGCCATCTCCCCAGGATCAAATCGAGTTTGGTATCGCAATTTCCGAGTGTCCTCTTGGCGCAAGTCGCGCCCACCAGACAAGCAATATATCGGGTTAAATTTCGCTCTCGGCACTACATATGGTGTTGACAGGGGCAGAAGCCCTTGGAGAACATGGAGTTCCCCCAAGCCGCTTTTTTTACGGTACGCTCCCGGCGTTGCGATGATGTCACAGCGTTACAGGTGAACAATTCCCCGGCCCCTGCGTTGGCTGAGCAACCGGAGGCTTCTGCGTCCGGAATCCAGCAGGAGGACTTGCACATGACGATCAAGAAAACTGCCAGCGCCCAGTGGAGCGGTGGCCTGAAGGACGGCAAGGGTACGATCTCGACGCAGAGCGGTGCGCTCTCCAGCCAGCCCTATGGCTTCAACACGCGATTCGAGGACAAGCCCGGCACGAACCCGGAGGAACTGATCGGTGCGGCGCATGCCGGCTGCTTCACCATGGCACTCTCCATGATCCTCGGCGAAGCCGGTCTCACGGCAACGTCGCTCGAAACCAAGGCAACTGTCTCGCTCGACAAGACCGAGGGCGGTTTCGAAATTTCTGCCATTCACCTCGACCTCAAGGGCACTGTCCCCGGCGCCGATCAGGCAAAGTTCGAAGAGCTCGCCACGAAGGCCAAGAATGGCTGTCCCGTCTCGCAGCTTTTCAAGGCAGATATCACCCTGTCTGCCGCGCTGGTCTGAACCATCGGGCTGGCGATTGCCAGCCTGACACTCCCTCCCTCGAGCTCCGATACGTGCGCGTGGTTCGCGACAACGCGTAGGTGAGCCTGGAGGTGCGCCGGGGTAGTGATGGCGGATCGTGGAACGCTTCACCTCACTCAGCTGAGTGTTCGATCGACCTGACATCGGACTCGATCTACCCCACGTGTGGGGTTGCGCCGCGGCGTACAGCATCCGCCGGAAAGTGCCCCCTAATCGCGGGCGCGATGCCAGCTGTTCTGAGCATGGTCACGCAGGATGTGGTCTGCCAGCAGGCAGGCCAGCATTGCCTCAGCTACGGGCACCGCGCGAATACCGATGCACGGGTCATGGCGGCCCTTTGTCATGACATCGATATTCTCACCCTGACGGTTTACCGAGGGTACCGGCACCAGAATTGAACTGGTAGGCTTAATCGCGAAACGCGCGGTGATAGGCTGGCCAGTCGAGATGCCGCCCAGAATACCGCCCGCCCGGTTTCCTTCGAAATGAAGCGCGCCATCACGCATGCGCATCGGATCGGCGTTCTCCTCACCCCGCAACGCCGCAACGCCCATGCCCTCGCCAATCTCGACTGCTTTCACGCCGTTGATGCCCATGAGGGCAGACGCGATGTCGGCGTCCAGCTTGCCATAAAGCGGCGCACCGAGACCGGCCGGGAAATTCTCGGCGACGACTTCAACCAGCGCACCGATGGACGACCCTTCCTTGCGCACGCTCGAAAGCAGACCCTCCCATTCGACCGCCGTAACCGGGTCCGGACAGAACAGGGGATTGCGATTGACTTCATCCCAGTCCCACCGCGCCCTGTCGATCGCCAGGCCGCCAATCTGCACCAACGCAGCGCGTATGGTCGCCATTTCGCCCAGCAGGGTCTCGATCACACGCCGCGCAACACCGCCCGCTGCGACACGACAGGCGGTCTCTCGGGCCGATGAGCGTCCGCCCCCGCGATAATCCCTGTGACCGTATTTCAGGTCATAGGTGACGTCGGCATGGCCGGGACGATAGCGCGATGCGATATCCGAGTAGTCTTTCGAGCGCTGATCCGTATTCTCGATCATGAGCGCAATCGGCGTGCCGGTCGTCCTGCCCTCAAACACGCCGGAGAGTATACGGACCTGATCTGCTTCCTGACGCTGGGTGGTGAATTTGGACTGCCCGGGCCTGCGTCGATCGAGCCAGGGCTGGATGTCACCCTCGTTCAGGGTGATACCGGGCGGGCAGCCATCGACGACGCAGCCAATGGCCGGCCCGTGGCTCTCGCCCCAGGTCGTGACACGAAACAGCGTCCCGAAGCTGTTATCCGACATGTCAGCCTTCTGAGGATGCGACAGCGATATCGGGCGCGGTCGGGTTTTTCATACCCACCAGATGATAGCCGCAATCGACGTGATGGACCTCACCTGTTGTTCCCGATGAGAGGTCAGACAGGAAATAGAGGCCGGAACCCCCTACATCCTTGAGCGACACGTTGCGCTCCATCGGTGCGTTGAGCTGGTTCCAGCGCAGAATATAGCGGAAATCGCCGATGCCATTGGCCGCCAGCGTCATGATCGGCCCGGCAGAGATTGCATTGACACGGATATTGTCCTTGCCAAGATCCGCGGCCATGTAACGCACCGAAGCTTCGAGGGCCGCCTTGGCCACGCCCATCACATTATAATGAGGCATGACGCGTTCCGCGCCCAGATAGGACAGGGTCAGGAGTGAACCGCCGTCGGTCATCAGGGCCGCAGCCCGGCGCGCGACCGCCGTGAAGGAAAAACAGGAAATATCCATCGCCTTCAGAAAGGCATCGCGCGGCGTATCGACATAACGCCCGCGCAGGAACTGCTTGTCTGCCCAGCCAATGGCATGGACCACGAAATCGATTTTGCCCCAGGCTTTTTCGATCTCGTCGAAAGCACGGTCGATATCGGCATCGTCACTGACATCGCAAGGGATAACCAGAGGAGCACCCACGCTCTCTGCGAGAGGCTTTACGCGCTTGCCGAGTGCTTCGCCCTGATAGGTGAAAGCGAGCTCAGCCCCCTGTGCGGCGCAGGCAGAGGCGATGGCCCAGGCGATGGAGCGGTCATTGGCGACGCCCATCACAAGGCCGCGCTTGCCCGCCATCAGCGTCCCGGTGGGGAGATCGAACGAAGCGGTGGACATAAGGCAGATCCCGGTTAATGTCAGAGAAAGAAACAATAATGCTCCGCTACGTCGCACATGCCTGCCGCGCAAACAAGTGTCGAGATGACACGTTAGCAGTGACAACGAAGACGGACCCTAATAACGCAGGAGACCCCCTGTCATGGCTGAAGATACCACCCGCCCCCTTATCCCGCTCGACGCAGACCCCTTTGTTCTCTTCGCCGAGTGGATGAAGGACGCCGAGGCCAGCGAGCCAAACGACCCCAATGCCATGGCACTCGCTACCGCCTCACCCGAGGGTATTCCCTCCGTCCGCATGATCCTGCTCAAGGGCGCGGATGAGCGGGGTTTTGTGTTCTATACCAATCTCGAGAGCCGCAAGGGTGGTGAACTATTGAGCAACCCCCATGCAGCATTGCTCTTTCACTGGAAATCCCTGCGCCGCCAGATCCGTATCGAAGGTCCGGTTGAACCGGTCAGCGCAGAGGAAGCGGATCGCTATTTCGCCAGCCGCAGCCGCAATTCCCGGATCGGTGCCATCGCCTCCGACCAGTCACGGCCGCTTGCCGAGCGCGCTGATTTCGAAAAACGCATAGAGGCGGTGACAGCGCGTTTCGAGGGGAAGGAGCCCGAGCGTCCGGCCAACTGGTCAGGTTCCCGCCTTGTGCCCCGGCAGATCGAGTTCTGGCAGGACCGTCCTTACCGCATGCATGACCGCGCCACGTGGACACGTGAAGAGAATGACTGGGCCGTCACACGGCTCTACCCCTGACACTACCTGACACGGGCGCACTCGCGGGACCTCGCCCACCCGGCCAGACACATCTTTTATCTAGTGAGACCCCCTCATGGCCAACGACGTCAGAAACATCCTCGTCCCGCTGAATGGCGCAGGCAATATCGATGCCGTTCTGCGTGTCGGCCTTCTCCATGCACGCGCCTTCAACGCTCACCTCTCGACCGTTCTCGTGGGCGACGATCCCAACGAAATGGCAGCGCTCACAGGCGAGGGCCTCTCGAGTGCGATGATCAATGAGATGATGGAGGCGGCCGAGCATGAGGCGCATCGTCGTATGCTTCAGGTTCGGCTCAAATTCGATGCGTTCATTCGCGACAATGACATCGAGCCCAAGCAGGGTTTTCTTGAAAACGACCCCCTCGCCCATTCACGACTGAGCGCCTCCCTCGAATTTCTAACGGGATCGGAACACGAGGCCGTGACATGGCGAGCCCGCCTGTCGGACCTCACCCTCATGCCGCATCTCGGGCCTAACGATAATGCCCGTGCCTCGGA
>NZ_AYXS01000016.1:0-1032 GCF_000505765.1 Asaia sp. SF2.1
GCATATCGTGACCAGCACCACGCACAAGACGCTGCGTGGCCCGCGCGGTGGCATTGTGCTTACGAATGATCCGGACATCGCTAAGAAGGTCAATTCCGCCGTATTCCCGGGCCTTCAGGGTGGTCCGCTCATGCATGTCATTGCTGGCAAGGCTGTGGCCTTTGGCGAGGCCCTTGGCGAGAAGTTCAAGGCGTATCAGGGCGCGGTGGCTGAGAACGCCCGCGTTCTGGCTGAGGAACTTGTGGCACGCGGCTTTGACATCGTGACCGGTGGTACGGATTGCCACCTCGTTCTGGTCGATCTGCGTCCCAAGAAGGTAACGGGCAAGATTGCCGAGGCGGCTCTCGAGCGCGCCGGGATCACGGCTAACAAGAATGCTATCCCGTTTGACCCTGAAAAGCCGTTTGTGACCTCTGGTATCCGTCTGGGCAGCCCGGCCGCGACGTCACGCGGTTTTGGCGTTGAGGAATTCCGCACGATCGCTCGTATGATCGATGAAGTGCTGAGTGCCTACGGAACGCCGGAGCAGGACAGCGTCGAGCAGCGCGTTCATGACGAGGTAAAGGCGCTTTGCCGTCGCTTTCCCATCTATGACGTCGCCTATCCCGGCGCCTGAGGATAAAAGAGGGGGGCAATGAGCCCCCCTTTTTTTGCCCGCGCGGGGCGATTGCGGTGGATCGTATGACCGGGTTTCGCTGCGATCGTGTCCAGAGTGTCGTCTGGTTGTCGCGACCGGATCGCGCCTATAGCCTGCGCGCGAGCCTCACCGCCAGTTGTCCTCTGCGCACACACAGATTGGGCATGATGAGGACGCATTGGTCGTAGGGCGTACAGATTTCATCATCACCGTCCAGCGCGATAACCGTGCCCGCCTTTTCGATCATCTGGCCACCAATATAACTCTCGGTAAACCCGAAACTGGCGCTTCTGGCGACGACATTGTCGGTCACCATTGCCTGACGTGAAACGGCAACCGGCTCGCTCCGGCTGCTCCAATGCACAAACCCCGCATTCTCAACAAAGTGGCGAATG
>NZ_AYXS01000016.1:1136-11258 GCF_000505765.1 Asaia sp. SF2.1
GCCCTGTGCCGCCGGGAGCCATGAAACGCTCCTGCTCAATCAGCCTTGCGCCTCCAACATGCCCGAGATCGGTTAAGGTCAAAAAGGGCGTGTCGGCCTGCGACGAGAGGAGACCCGCCAGTGTGATGGAGCGTTCTGTCTGCGGCGAGATGAAAAGAGGTGACGAATCCCATAACATGGAATGGAGATCGAGCAGCATGTCGCTGCGCTGGATGACGGGCAGCAACTCCTGTGCCCGCTCCATTTCAATCGAACCAGGCTTCTGGTTCAGCCTGTCATTGGACCAGACACGGTTGAGGTCTTCACCGATGAAGCGCGAAGCGGTCGGGTTTGACGGGTCGAAACGTTCGAAGGCGGCCATATTGGCAAATACGATGCGCAGTGTTCCGCAAAGGGGCCTGATATCCTCCCTGAGCAGACGGTCGGCAGCGGCGGCGCCAGCGAACTCATTGCCGTGGATGAGGGAAATCACCGCGATTTCCGGCCCTGGTACGGGGCTCTCGCGCTCAATGACACCGGCTATCCCGTTATTGCCGGCCCGCCACGGTGAGAGATCAGGTGGGTCGATCAGGATTGGGAATTCCGGAAGGCGACGCGGCAGCGCCAGGCTGGGCAGGAGGCGCTGCCGCCGCCTGCGGACAGGGTGATGATCACGCGGTGATGCCCCGCAACTCATGCGGCAAGACAGACCTGTCTGACAAGGCGGTCGATCATGGTTTCACATCGCGCCAGCTGGTCTATTGTGATCCATTCATCGGGTTTGTGCGCCTGGGCGATATCACCGGGGCCACACACGATCGTCTCGAGCCCGGCCTGCTGATAGATACCGGCTTCCGTCCCGTAAGAGACATAGCCCGCGCTGTTGCGCCCCGTAATCTGCTGCAAAAGCGAGACGAGGGGCGATGTGGGTGAGAGGTTCAGGGGCGAGAGGTCGACAAGGGGCGTCAGTGTCAGCCCGCAGGACGGATCGGCCATGCGCAGGGCTGCGTCGATTGGCGCAAGGCGCTCTGTGATGGACTGGAAAATTGCGGCGTTGTCGTCACCCGGTACGGCACGCCATTCAAGCTCGAAACTGGCTTGGTCGGGCACGATATTCAGAATGCTGCCACCACTGGCGAGCCCGACCTGCATGGTTGTGTGATCGGGCAGGAAGCCGCTGACATGGGGGCCATCACGTTCAAAAGCGTCGCTCATATCCGCAAGTGCTGCGATGGCACGCCCCATGGCGTGAAGCGCGTTGACGCCCAGCGCAGGCTGGGAGGAATGGGCGGGGCGGCCCCGGATATCGACGCGCACTGTGAATCGCCCTTTATGGGCGATGATCGGCGCGAGCATGGTCGGCTCACCAATCACGCACAGATCGGGCATCAGGCCGCGTGAGATGACATCCTCGATCAGATAGCGGGCACCGTTGCAGGTGATTTCCTCATCGAAGGTGAAGAAGAGATGGACAGGCTTGCACAGGGGCAGGCTTCGGATCCGGGGTATGGCAGCCAGCATGGCGGCCACAAACCCCTTCATGTCGGTGGCGCCGCGCGCGTAGAGTCTCTCGTCCTGCCGGGTGAGGCTGAAAGGATCACGAGACCAGTCCTGTCCCTCGACGGGCACGCAATCGACATGACCAGACAAGGCCAGACCACCGGGAGTTGCCGGGCCGATAATGGCATGAACGTTCCATTTGCCGTCTTCTGGCCCACGATTGCGCGTATAGGGCACATCCTGCTCATCGAGCAGCGCAGTAATCCAGTCGATGAGGGGCGCATTGGCATGACGGCTTGTCGTATCGAACGAGACAAGCTTTTCCAGAATCGCAATGATGTCCATCGTCTGGGCCTTGGGAGCGGTCATCGGGAGAGTTTAGACCCTGCCTGTCAAAAACCTCAAGGCCGTGTAACTCAGGAAACGATGCTGATACGGTAGCCGATCTCCTTTTCGATCGCTCTCAGCAAGAGCCGCTCATCACGCGTGCAGAAGGACAGCGCCGCACCGCGCTTGCCTGCCCGCGCCGTGCGGCCAATGCGGTGCACATAGGTTTCGGCCTTCTCGGGCAGATCGTAATTGAGGACGAGCGCCACATCATCAATGTCGAGCCCTCGGGCTGCGACATCCGTTGTGAGCAGGATCATGGATCGCCCGCTGCGCAGGGCCTCTACCGCCTTCTGGCGTGCGCCCTGTGCCAGATCGCCATGCAGCGTTGTAACGGGCAGACCTGCCTTGCGCAGATGCTTTCCAATCTGGTCCACCGAGGCCTTTGTGCGCAGGAACACGATCTGGCGTCCCTCGGTTTCGGTACACAGGTGGGTGAGGGTGGCCAGCTTTTCCTCGGCCTCAACAAACATGGCGCGCTGCTTGATGCGACGCGGCGTGACGGTCTGGCTTTCGAATTCAAGCGTGACGGGTTTGTGAAGCAGGCGACTGGCCAGGGCGCGGCCCGTGGGCGGCAGCGTCGCAGAGCACAGCATGGCCTGACGTTCCTGCGGCAGATGCAGGATGATATCATCCATTGCCGCGAGGAAGTCCTCGTCGAGCATCTGGTCTACCTCATCCACGATCAGCATGCTGACAAGGTCGAGCCTGCAGGCGCCGCTGGCGAGGAGGTCGATCAGGCGGCCGGGGGTGGCAACCGCAATATCCACGCCCTCTGCCAGTGCCTTGATCTGCGCATCCTTGGGGAGGCCGCCGCAGAGCAGACGCGTGCGAAAGGGCAGGCGTCTGCCGATCTGGCGGCATACACCGGCGATCTGGGTCACGAGCTCACGGGTCGGGGCCAGAATCAGTATACGGGGTGCGCCGGGTTGCCGTTCTGCGGAGAGCGACAGAAGGCGCTGGAAGGCGGGTGCCGCATAAGCCGCGGTCTTTCCAGAGCCGGTCTGTGCCACAAGAAGCACATCGCGCCTGTCATTCAGTTCGGGCCAGACGCGGGTCTGCACCTCATTGGGTTTCTCTATGCCTACTTGCTTGAGGCCCGCGCTGACCAGCGGGTCGAATGGAAAGGCGGCAGGATCTTGAACATCACTCATGGATGCTTCTTGCCAAAGTTCTGCCGGTGAAGGAATTACCGAGTTATGAGTGTAGCCATCATTGCTGAAGATTTTGCCGGAATGCGCGCCCAGGCGAGCGGTCTTATCGAGCGTGCGGGGCTGGAATGGCATTTTCATCCCGTGCGGATCGGAGGAGTCTGGCGCCGTATCCCCACGAGATTCTGCCCCGACCCGCTGCGGGCTACGGCACCGATCGTGCTGCCGGGCGACACCCGCCTGCTTGTCAGCGTTGGCGGGACAGGCGGGGCAGTCGGGGCAGCGCTGAAAAAGCGCACCGGCCTGCCGCTGGTGCAGATACAGAACCCCCGCATGGATGCGGCACGCTTCGACCTGATTGTGGCCAATGTTCATGATCGCATGGCCGGACCCAATGTCGTGGCGGCCCGAACCGCCCTGCATGGCGTGACCCCTGCAAAGCTGTCCGACGCCCGGACCCTGTGGGAGGGCAGGCTGCGAACAGGCAAAAAGGCCCTCTTGTCCGTTCTGATTGGCGGCGCGAATGGCCGGTTCAGTTTTGGCGTCAATGAAGCAGCAACACTCGGCGCACAGCTTGCCGGGATCGCCCGGACGCAGGATGTAACGATTGCCCTTACACCCTCACGCCGAACCGATCCGGCAGCTTTGGCGATGTTGCGCGAGGCGCTGGATCCGTCATGCGCCATGATATGGGACGGGCAGGGGGATAACCCCTATCTCGGTATGCTTGCCTGTGCCGATATGATTGCCGTGACGACGGACAGCGTGTCCATGATCTCGGAGGCCGCCGCCACGACAGCGCCAGTCTTGATCATTGATCTGCCGGGGCGCTCACGGCGCATCCGGACCTTTGTCGAGACACTGGCCGAGGCCGGGCGCGTCCGTCCGTTCACGGGGGCGTGGGAGCCGTGGGCTATAACGCCGCTTGACGATACCGGCAGAGCGGCCGATGAAATGCGTCGGCGTCTCGCTCTCTGAACAAGGAGTGGCGGGGTCCGTAATAAAGAAAACGGGTACAGGACGACCATGCTCGATATCATCACCTTCGACGCTCAGGGCGGCGGAAACATCCTCTACAAGGCGCTTGCGCATCCCTTGGCGAGCGAGGCTCTGAGGCGACTGGAAGCGACACTGGCGGCTGGAGGTGGCTTTGCGGTTTATGACCCGGGCAATGTGCTGCGTACGCTGGTCGCCCTGTACCCCGGACTCACGCCTTCCTGCGGTGTCTACACGCATGACAGCGAGCAGGTGGGCAAGGATGATGGGCTAGGCGGCGAGAAGCTGGCCCTGACGGACCTTTCATCCTCCTACGCCAGGCAGGTGCTTGCCCTCTCCTTCGAGCATGAAAAGATGTTGTCGCGCCTCGCGCGCGTCACCCATGCCGATCAGCAGATTTTCTCTCTGGAGCCCGCAAAATTGCCGGACTCCATGCTGAGCAATCCGCGCAACTATCTCGACAAGCTTAATTTCGCGACGAACTTTGCGTTCTTCCGTGATGATGAGCGCTTCAGCACACGGCTCGTCACGGCGAATTACTGGTGCAATTATGACGCGACCGATGTGCGTTACTGGTTCCGCCTTTATGACGACAAGGGCGAGATCCTGGCTGAATGGGAAGAGGAAATTCCCGACGCGCCTGCCGGTATTGTTGTGGACAGTGCCGTGGTGCGGGCGCGTTTCGATCTGCCGGCTTTCTGCGGTCAGCTTTTCGTTCATGTGCTCGGTGCGCGTGGGCATGATGTCGTGAAATATGCGCTCGACACTTATGGCAAGAATGGCGAACTCAGCCTCTCGGTCACGCATGACGCCAATGCCTGGCCATCACCGCGTTTCGCAACGCTGCCGGCACCGCGCCCCGGTGAGGCGCTGATTCTCTGGATCCAGAACAGCCATGCAACGCCCATTCCGGCAGGTGCCATCACGCTCAACCAGATGGGCGAGGAGACGCATTTCCCGGTTGCGATCGAGGTTGGCCCATTCTCTACCTATGCGCTCGATGTGGGTGCGCTCGTAAAGGATATCGCCTGGCCGGCCCAGCTTGAGTTGCGTTCGGGTAATCACATCGTACGGCCACGCTACGAGATTACAGAAGGGGCCCTGACCCGTATCGCCCATCTGAACGTTGAGCGTCGTGACCTCGTACCTGAACCAGCGTTGCGCAAGCTGCCGCCTTCGATGGGCCGTGGGTTTGTGTTGCCTTTCCCCATTCTCGACCCCAGGCGCTTCACCAGCGTGGTGCAGCCGAACCCGATGTCGGAGAAGATCACCAGCCTCCCGCTGCGTCTCGATGTTTTCGATGATGAAGGGACGCTCATCAAACAGAAGTTTCTGGGCAATCTGCCGCGCAATCATGAGACAGCAATTGCCCTGCACGAGCTGACTGACTGCGCTGGCCATGCCGACCTCGTGTATGATTTCCGCGGCGGTGGCGAGGGGGATGGCTGGATGCACGCCCTGATGCGCTACGAGAACCGCGAGAATGGCCACGCGGCAGAGACCAGCTTTGGCGGACATATCTTCAACACTCTCATGACGTGGCGTAGCGAGCCGCAATCCTACGCCGGTCCGCCGCCGGGTCTGACGACACGTCTTTTTCTCAAGCTCGGTCAGGAGGGCCATGAAAGCTTCTCCTGCCTGATCCATCCGGCCTCGGTTGAGGGAACGGCGCCCTCAGAGACGATTTTGCATCTCTATTCGAACGATGGTGTCGAGCTGGAACGCCGCAGGATCAGCATCAATCCATCGGGCTCCTATATGGTCTGGCCGCATGAGATCTTCGGTGCTGAAAAGCTGGCCGAGGCAGGAATCGGCGGCTATGTGTTGATCCGCGATCTGAGCTGCCGTCTGTTCGGCTATCATGGCCAGCGCAATGCTTCGGCAGGGTTCTCGCTCGACCATATGTTCGGGTTCTGATCCTTTTTTATCATTTTCCACCTTGCCGCGTCATCGGGCCTTTGCTAGAGACGCGGCACCGCAGGATGGGTGCGTAGCTCAGCGGTAGAGCACTGCCTTCACACGGCAGGGGTCACAGGTTCAATCCCTGTCGCACCCACCATCCTCACCCGCAGAAATCAGCGTTTTTTGAAGATTAGACACTCCGGGTCTCGGTCCGTTTCGGTCTATTCCGGTACACTCCGAGCCGAGTCATATCGTGTCAAGCTGTGCCAGATCCGTGCCACTTTCCGCGAGTCGTTTCTTTTTGTACTGCCTCGCCAGATCGTGCGATTCTGCGAGGGCTGCGACGGCGTGGATGGACACGCTTTGAACTCAATGCGAGAGGGCTGGTTTGCAAGCCAGCGTCATGCCCACCCCTAGGATACGATATCCGAGGGTCTCGTTGGCAGCCGGTATCAAGCCCGGCACGCAGCATCGGCACCCTTGTTCGAGAGGGGTTACGCGTCGCGTCTCTTCAGTGACCCAAGCGGGGCGCTGAATCATCGTGGTGGAGATAGGCAGGGGCGGCTTTCGGGCCGCCCTTTGCTTGTGCGGGCGGTTTTAATTGACGCCCGCTCTTGTTCGCGTTCTGTTCTCGCTCATGATAGACCTGACCCCGGCCTCCGAAGAAGACGTGACATTCGCCATCCGTATGTCGATTTGCCTCGACTACCGAGGCAAGCCGAGGCGTGTGAACGCGAAGATGACCGGGGCGGAGATGGACGCGCTTGCCCAGAAGATCACTGAGCAGTTGAAGCGCTTGAACATGTGGCCGCATCGGGGCCCAGGAGCGCCCGCGCATCAGGCGCCGGATTACTCGGTGGCATGGCGGTGAAGGAATCTATTTCTACGTTGCGAAGCCGCCAGCGCGATCCCACAGAGGCTCGCAGCATATTCGTGGTACCAGTCCATCCGAACGAGTACTGCCTCCAGTCGGCAACATTGCCTCAATCTCTATGGATTTTGACGAGCATTAGCCAAGGACCTAGACACGAATTTTCAAGACTGAATTAAATTTTCTCTATAGAATCCGGATATGTTCGCTTGATATATGAAAATCCATGATTTCTTATAATATAAGATACGCGTGTCTATCTGAAATTTGTAATGGAATGGAGAAACAACGAATATCTCAAACGATAGTGAGATAATGTCAGTTTCTGGCGCCGGTCTATTCGGACCGGGAGATACAGAACTGGAACGTTGGGGAATGAGTGTCGGGGGTTCGGGGGTGTCATGGTGGTCCCCTTCATTTGGCGATCTTCTGGGTATCGCCGGAGGGGCGGTAGGTCGAGAAATCGCTGGGATTCCCGGGGCTGTCGCGGGAGGAGCGGCAGGAATGATGCTCGGTAATAATATTGGTGCTCTCGCCTCAGGATACGGACAATACTACATGCAGAGTCAAGGATTCGCCTCGTTTAATCCATGAATCAAGGAAAGGTCATCGTGATCTCGATGACCTTTCCTATGGAGAGAAAAATTGAGTAATCGCATAATAAGTCCATTCGGTGTCATCGGAAAAAAATATACTGTCTCTAGGCGGTCTTATCTTATATTCAATTATATAAGGATTTTATTGTTCGCTATGGTACTGCTGTCCATCATAACAAGCGGCGCTCTATCAACATCATACTATCTAGTATTTTCCCTTTCGATTATTTTTATATACCTATTACTGGTTGGTATCATCACGCGAAATGCAAATCCGTACCACCCCTCGTAGGTTCGCGCTCAAGCCCTCATGCGATTCCTTCGTTGAAGAATTTGGTAAGATCTGAATGTGGATATCTAAGCTAAAGAAGGATGATGGTCGAAATCATGCGTAGGATGGGCGCTGTTCGTCTGGTCTGACCAGCGAAGTTTTGCCGTGTCTAAATTCGTTATAGTATGATTGATGTTTTATATCCAAATATGATTATCCACACATTGACTAAATAATAATACTTTCTGAATGCCTATAGAAGTCACTATGTACGACATGAAATTTGTTCGGATTATATCTATACTTTATATATATTTTGGCAATCTCACTCCTGACACGCCTACACCTCATTTAAGCACCAACCCAGTGCACTGGCGTCAGCTTCGGAATTGCCGTGATCTTAGCAACAACAGCCGCATCGCGCGCTGGCTCATCAGGGCAATGCGGATCGCGACAACAGCACAGAGCCGCCGAGATCAAACGGCGCTTGAATCAGGATAAATCGTGATCCTCGGACTGTCTGAAAATCAGGAAGAGCCCGTGGAGCACCCACATGACGCACATAGCCTGCGCTGAGAATGCCAGAAAATCTGAAGTGGGGCCCAGACCCTCAACCGAGCTCGTCGTAGTCGATAGGGTCCAGAAGGCCGCAGCCACCGCTGCCAGGGTCAGGTTCTTGGTCATGGAGCGCTGTTAAACGTTCAACATAGACGGTTAAAGTCGTGTGAACGCCATTATTGACCTATTAACGATGCGATATCGGAACGTATAGTTGCCGCAATCTGCTCGTAATGTTGGGGAGGCGCCGGGATCATCGAGTCCTCGACGTGTCGTTATTTTAACGTTACTCGACTCCGTAACTCACGGTAACGAGAGCGGCGCGATGCATAAGCGCGGGCGGTTCGGTTCGCAATCGGTGCTTTTCAAGGCCGAGCCGCCTCACTTCTGACTAGCCCGCACCTGATCCCTTAGGCCGATATAATCCCCAATCCAGCGCACCGTTTCCGGTTTCGGGCTCGCCTTGATCTCCGCAGCAAGCGCCGCTTGATCGGCCTTGGAATAGGTGACAAGGGTAGGGCAGGGCACATACTGCACAGACGAGCAGGCGGAGAGCGCCAGCAGGGCGCCGAGAGCGAGCCTTCTCATGCCGTGCCATCCCCGAGCCGCTGCAACACGGCATCTCTCGTTGCTGGCTTGTCGGCCTGAGCTTGGGCCATTGATTGCGCCTTGAGCGTCGTCGCACCAGCCGAGGTCTTCGCGGCCTCGGACGTGTTGACAGACGTAACGTTCTTCCCCGCGCAGTTAGCTACCAGAGTAAGGCACCTATGGCCGCGACGATGAATGCCACGGCCCCGGCAATCAGGTTAGTCGTCACGCGGTCTCTGCTGCTGCGCTGCTCGTGCCCTTTAAGGCGACAACGAGCGTCTTGATGTCGGTTTCGAGCTTGTCGGCATCGTCCTTGATCGCGCTGATCGCGTCGAGAATGGTAGCAAGAGCCTTAATCGAGTTCTCAGGTGACGGGATGATCAGGTCACAGGCCTCGCCATTAATGGCTACGATGATCCGTCAGTTTCAGGTCTGCGGCACAGCGATACCCGAGCGCCAGAGCAGGTCGCGCAGCAGAGCGTTCTGCTGGCGCAGTTCTTCAATCAGGTGGAGGTTTTCTTCTTCGCGTTGTTCGAGCTTGTCCACGCGGGCGTTCAGGCGAGCAAGATCTTCGCGTTGAGAAGCGATGATGCTGCGAGCATTGGAGGCCCCAAACCCGATAAGCCATCTTATTGTAAAAAGAATCCCCCCAACGACGGCGGCCCACCATGGTTGGGGTTGATAGGCCTCATTCATGAGGGAGTATCCATTGTTGAGGGCAGGCCGCTCGTTCCGCAAGGCTCAGCTTGTGTTGACGCGAATGATAGGCGTACGAATTGAGAGCCGGGGAGCGACGGAACGGGCGCGCTATGACTGAGAGGCTCAACCAGCCGGTTTGCGGCCATCGTGATCAGATTGGAGACCCCAACCCAACCCATCGCCATGCTCCCAGAGCATATACGGCAAGATTACCCTTGTTCTGATTGTTGGCATCCCAGTAGCAGGCCAGCGCCATGCCCAGAGGGGTAGGGAGTGCTCGAAGTTCGGCCTGTGTGTAGCACGTCGGGAGATAGTAGCCGCCCTTGATGGCGCCGCTGACACTCCCCCCAATGACGGGCAGGTAGGTGCGAGCCGCCTCGTCCTTATCGAGTTTTGGGGCGACCGCAGCTGAGACAGAAGCAGGCGTTGCGTAGCTGTGCGAGGCGGAATCGGTCGTGAGATACGCGCTCAAGGTGTTCGAGAGGCTCGACTTGCTCACGCTCGACCCTTGAAGCGCAGTGATCTGATCGGCTTGGCTGTTTTCAGCCTGGGTTGCACGTGCCTGTTCACCCGCGACAGCTGAGGATAGCGCGGTAGCCGTCGCGTAGCGTGAGTCAGCATCTC
>NZ_AYXS01000016.1:11330-11459 GCF_000505765.1 Asaia sp. SF2.1
TCGTCATCAGATATCCAGACAGGATGCCGGACAAGCTCTCGGCGCTGACAGATTTCGCCTGCATGTCTGAAATACGATTGCCTAAAGCTTGTTCGGTGACGCTTGCCCGGTCGCTCTCGGTCTTCACCG
>NZ_AYXS01000016.1:11520-13468 GCF_000505765.1 Asaia sp. SF2.1
CCTCAGCGATGGCGGAGGACGATGCATAACGTGAGGCGGCCTGCGACACAGTGAGATAGGGCGAGAGTGCCACGCCGAGATCGGCCTTGCTGACAGATTGCAGAGCCAGGTCGTTCAGAGCCTTCTGATTCTGGGCAATCGCATTGTTCATCGTTCTGAGCGTTACGGCGGGTGGGCCATCAGCCAGGCGTTCCGTGCCAATGGCGGTGTCGGGGGACAGGCCATTCGGCGCGATGAAAGGAGGTGCCGCAAGACATGCTTCGCCCCAGAATGCGACGCTTAGGGCAAGAGCGACGTGCGCGGTTTTATTGATCTTGCGTGTCATGCCGGGTCTCCTATGCGTGTGGGGATACCTGCGTTGTTGAACCATCCTCCCGCGCCAGTATCGGGCTCGGTAGGGAGGGCCTTCAGCCAGGCATCCATCGTGTTATCGGTCACGACAGGGAACTGTGCGCCGGGTGCAGGCGGCGCACTTGCCGGGAAAAGAGAGGGGCGGGTGCTGACGCATATCTTGGCCTCCACCTGCAGGCTCGCACCAAGGCTGGTCAGGGCGCATACCGTCACAGTTTGCAGGCCCGGCATGGTCCATTGCAGCCAGGCCGTCGCGATTGTTCCAAACAGGTTTGTCCAGGCCTGTTGCGCCGAGGCTCCGCCATCAAAGCGAAATGAGGAGATGAACTCTCCCGGGGCCAGAAGAGCATCGAAATCGATACTGTAGTCTCCCCCGCCATTGAGGGCCGAGGGTGGCCAGACAAGCTCCGGGTGAGATTTTGGATAGCAGCCCTGACCTGCAGGCTCCCTCACGGGGCGCAGGATATTGGCGCTAGGACGCCACGTCATGAATGTACTCCTGGAGGAATTATACAAAACAGCGGTCATGCTGGCGCAGAGCCTCGTATGGCTCGACACCTGGTGATTTGAGGCATGATCAGGTTTTTTGCGGGTGCATCCCGGTTGCCGCGGCCTTATAGGCGCATCCACGCGGGAAAGGGCGTCTCGCGCGCGTTTGCGGATAGCGCGACAGGGAAGCGATGAAAGTAATTGGGCTATGTTTCGGGTCTAGGCCCGATGCTCGTCAGTGATGAGCTGTGCTGGTCAGATTCTGGGTGTCCAGATACTGGCAGTATTGAGTTCAGATATCATAAATATCTGAAAAAATCTACTTTAGAGAAGCCGTCTGCCTCTCAAGCGATCCTGCTACGGCATGTGTAGTGATATGGTACACGGAGCGACGTGCCCGAGAAGCACGCCGCATGATGGTTTCAGAATTCGCTGGATAGCGTTGCCAGTGCGGCGAAAGGCGAAGCGATCTTGTAAGTCGGCGTCGACCCCGCAATCGTCTTGCCAAAGACACCCGTGGTCGGGTTGGCGTTGGCCTGAGGCGACTGGATCCAGTTCAGGTAACGGTTGTCGCTGATATTCTGCAGGTTGAGACGCAGGACCGGACTTTTGAAGATGCTGACTTTCGGCAAGCGATAGCCGAGGCCGATATTCATGCGGACATAACCCGGGATGCTCTGGTCATTCATGAATGTCGCGTATTGGCGTCCGACATATTTAAGATTGAAATTCGCAAAGCGGGTGCCATCGTCGTAATCGAGCCCGAACCCGACCTGCCATGCCGGCGCCTGCGGTGCCTTTTTGCCCGCGCTGCGTACGTAATCGGCACCTGTTCCCGAACCGGCAGGCACATTGCTGTCGGTCACGGCATGCAGATATTCAACCGACAGGTAAGGACGGATGTTATGCATCGGCCGCGTACCGATTTCCGCATCGAAGCCATCCGAATGCATGCCGCCCGCATTGATATTGGTGGAGTAAAACGCGCCTGAGGCGGGGTCCTGGATGGACTGTGTATAGAGGCGATTCGTAAAGTTGTAATGGAAGTAGGTGATGGAGGAAGAAATGATGTCATCCTGATAGCGCCAGCCCGCTTCTTCGGAGATCG
>NZ_AYXS01000016.1:13570-13708 GCF_000505765.1 Asaia sp. SF2.1
AGATTTCCGCTTTCTGGTCCGGGTTGGCCAGGGTCGAATAGAGGCCTGTCTTCTGATTGAAGCTCCCTGCATCGTAGAGCGCGTAATTCTGCGGCATGCGGAAATTGGTGGAGACCGAAACAAAAACCTGGTTGTGCC
>NZ_AYXS01000016.1:13754-28342 GCF_000505765.1 Asaia sp. SF2.1
GGTCGATCTTGTACCGGATTGCTGCTGTCGGGAGCGCCTGATTATAGTCTGTCGTGACGTACTTATTGCGTACATCCGGCAGGTAATTCGTCCCCGAGCGCTTGACGATGGAGTATTTCAGGCCCGCATCAATCGTGAGTTTGCCGCGCAGCAGCGACAAGCTATCGCCAATGAACGGCGTGTGAACCTGCGTCTGCGTCAGCGTGTTACGATACTGTGCCTTGGCACCGTTGCTCAGCACCACGTTGTTTTCGTCACCCCACTGGCTGAGCGGTGTACCGTCGGCGCCGACAAAGCTGTAGGGAGCCGTCTGACGCTGCTTGGCATATTCGAACCAGTAGCCAATCATCAGGCGGTTGATGCCAGTGGTCAACGTCAGTTTGGTGGTGGCACCCGGACGATAGGTTTCGGTAAGCGAGGGATTATAGAGAACCTGCATCCCCTTGCCGGCGCCATTGACCGTACCAGCCAATGTCTGCCTGCCATAAACGAATTTCGACATATCGGTGTATTGGGCACCGCCGCCATTACCATAGCCGTACCAGAAATAGGGCGTCTCGGTCAGGACGAGGTGATCGTTGAGACGGAAGGTCGAGGGCATGGAGGCGTAGATATTGGTGAAGGGGTTCGGGCGGGTCTTGTAGTAATTGGACGAGCCAGCCTTTGCCGGAGTGTAGTAATTGGCCTCATAAACCGTGTTTGGCGGGTCGGACGGGCCGAGGCCGCTGCCGCCCACCGGGTTGGTAAAGCCTGTGCCCCACTTGTCCCAGCTCGCCTTGGTGACGTTGGGATAGGCATTGTTCTGGATGTTATTGCCCACCACAGCCAGGGAGACCCGGTTTCCGTCGCCCCAGTCATTCACGATCTTCATCTCGCCATGCTTCTTGTTGTCCCAGCCAGGGCCACGCCAATGATCCTGACGCCCCTGAGAGTAGGAGAAGTAGGAGCGCAGATTGGTGTTGCCGATCTTGCCGGTATCAAAACGCAGGAAGCCGCGTGTTGCATTGAACGAACCATAGGTTACATCGACCATGCCGCCCATCTTGTTCTTCGGGTCGATCATGTACATGTCGACCACACCGCCCGAAGCACTGATATGAGGGCTGTCGAGGTCGGCAGAGCCCTGAGCAAGGCGCACGGTTTTCAGATTTTCCGCATCAACAATTTCCTGCGGATAGACAGCGAAATTGCCGATATCGTTGATAGGGAACCCTTCAAGGGTAAAGCCCATCTGGGATTCCGTCAGGCCTCGTACGGAGAGGTTGCCGCCCGTCATGCCCAACGGGTCGGTGTCTGACACATTGGCGCCCGGCAGCAGGGCGATAAGCTGCATCGGGTTCAACGCAGGGTTTTGTTTGGCAATGAAGTCGCGCGTTACGGCCGAGACCGATTTCGGGCTGTCAGAAGGCGTCATCAGACCGCCGCCGAAGGCGCGACGCGTAACACCATCCCCATAATTATGTCCTGTGACTTCGATGCGCTCGTCAGTTGGCGAGGTTGCGCCAAGCATGGAAGGGGCAGAGGCATCTCTGGTGACAGATCGTCCATTGGGGCTGCTGCTCTGAGCGGCAGCTTTTCCCTGCGAGGTGTCTGAGTTGAGATGGATGTCTGCCGACTTGGCGCTGGCAGCTGATAGAGTCAGCGCTACAAGCGCGGTTGTGCCGAACAAGAGGGCCGTGCGTGAAAACATGATGTCGATCTTCCGTGCCGGGGGGCGGCTTCAGTATCACTATGTAACGTTACGGCTCGCAACTGCGCCTCGAAGCACCGGAACGTGGCGCTGCGAGGAGCATTTAAAAAACCGCAACATCTTGCAGGGCCTCGTTTAAAAGAAAATTTATTACAGTGATGTGAAATGGAACGATAGTGAATCATGATCCTGTCCACTATGTCAGAAAAGCCACAATTGATACGTTTCGACATAATTTAGGGGAGAGCAACGGCCTCGCGTTGCCAGAGAAGCGCGAGGCTACGTTGTCATCACACACCCGCGTGGATGTCACCACGCCGGAGCGTCATAAGGGGGGATACCCTGCGGATTACCCATAGGGGGGCGATCAAACCTGCCGCCTGTGCATCGAGCCGCGGGATGATCCATTTCAGGCGCTGAAACCGAAGCGCTCCCGCCTGAAGAATTAGGCCGGGAGCGGCTCGATGCCTTCCTCGGTGCCGGGGTCGGTCAATGGGGGGCGGCCGTCGAATGGCAGGTCGTCCATCGTCATGGCCAGCATGGCAAGGGCCATCTCACGCTCACCCATGATCACGTGATCAGCGCCGAGCTCCTTCAGATGGTCGACGGCGCTATCGAAATGAGCCCGTGCCACAATCCGTAGCCCAGGGTTGAGGGACCTGGCCTGAGCGATGATCTGGCCAGCTTCGAAGGGTTCGGGAATGGCCACCATCAATAGCCGTGCCTGTTCGAGGTTCATGGCTTTCATGACGCGTGACTCTGCCGCATTGGCAAGCATGAGCTCGACATCGGGCAAGGAGGCGAGGCTGTCGGGTATCTTTCCGGTTTCAACCACCAGAACCGGCCAGCCATTCTGAACAAGACCATCGACAACCAGACGTCCCACCCGTCCGCACCCGACGACGACAGCATGCCCGACCAGGGCCGTCGGCGCTGGAGGCGGGAGCAGAATACCTCCCTCTTCCTTCGCGGGCGTCTCTGGTGCAGGGCTGTGCCGCGTGATCCACGCTTCGATGCGCTGGGTCGCCATGAGGATAAACGGGTTGCTTAGAATCGACAGGATCGACGCGCCAAGAATCAGATCCTGTGCCTGACCGTCCAGAACCTTCATCTTCATACCCAGCGCGGCAAGGATGAAGGAAAATTCGCCGATCTGGGCAAGGCCGCTCGCGATGAAGAGCGTGGTATTCCACGGCTGACGCAAGAGGCGAAGAATGGCGATGACGGCAAGGGGTGTGCCGACCAGGATAACCAGAAAGGTCAGGATGAGCGGGACAGGTTGCCGTATCAGCACGAGGGGGTTGAAGAGCATCCCGACCGAGATGAAGAACAATACGGCGAAGGCATCTCGAAGGGGGAGGGTCTCGGCTGCAGCGCGATGGCTCAGTTCGGACTCGCTCAGGACCATGCCGGCAACAAAGGCACCGAGGGCAAACGAAACGTCGAACCATTCGGTCGCAATGAAAGCCACACCCAGCGCGAGCGCAAGCAGCGCAAGACGGAACAGCTCACGTGATCCCGTATGGGCCACGTAGTGCAGGATGGCCGGGATGACCCGTCGCCCGATTACCAGCATCAGGGCCATGAACGCCGCGACCTTCCCCAGGGTCAGTGCAATCGCCACAGCAAGACCTGAGAGACTGATGCTGGAATTGCTTCCGCCGCTCATGATCGGCGCAAAGATCGGCAGAAGCACCAGAGCCAGAACGGTCACGAGATCCTGGATAATGAGCCATCCGACCGAGAGCCTGCCGCGCTCGGTCTCGATCAGGCGTTGTTCCTGCAGGGTTCGCAGCAAGACAACCGTACTGGCGACACTGAGCGCAATACCGAAGATCAGGCAGGCACCAGGCGACATGCCTAGCGCCCAGGCAACGCCGGCACCGATCAGGATGGAAGCGGTGATCTGCAGTAACGCGCCTGGGACGGCTATGGCTTTGACCGATATCAGGTCCTTCAGGGAGAAATGAAGCCCGACGCCGAACATGAGCAGAATGATGCCTATTTCGGAAAGCTCGGCAGCGAGGGGCTGATCAGCGACGAAACCCGGTGTGAAGGGCCCTACGGCGATACCCGCAAGGAGATATCCCACCAATGGGGATATCCGGATACGCTGAGCAATTGTGCCGAGGATGAACGCAAGCCCGAGACCAATGACGAGGATACCAATCAGGGGCGTGTCGTGATTCATCGTAACTCGAAATCCTGAACATGGAGACAAGATAAAGATATATAAACGATACAGAAATAATCTGGCCAGTTTCGCAATGTGTCACACGAGCAATCTGAAGCAGGATGAGGGCTTCGTGACGCGTAATCCGTTGGAAGATCACGATATACGCCCGGTGCAAGGCGAACGTAACTAACAGGCTCCCCTCGTTTGTGATGCTTTCATCTTGCCGACTATTGTGGGTTCGCATAACGAGGACTGACAGAGCGCAGTTGCCATGACACTCTGTGTCTCACCACAAGTTGTGGTCGGATACCCCTCCCGGCGAGATCTGATGCTTCCGCCATCAGGCCGCGCCGACAGACATGGTTGTTCAGTCGAGTTTTTGCATCCGCCGCGCAGCCCGCTCATGTTCACGAAGGATGATGTCGAGGCCTGACTGGCAAGGCTGACCATCCTTCACGAGGATCCGGCCATTGACGATGGTTGTCCATGCTGTTGCCGGAGCACAGCGTAAAAGCGCTTCAACCGGGTCGCTGAGCGCCCCGGCCCTTGAGAAGGGGGGCAGTTCCCATATCACCAGATCGGCGCAAGCGCCCATGCGAAGATGGCCGATTTCATCCTCACGGCCCAAACAGGCCGCGCCGCCACGGGTTGCCATATCCAGCGCATCACGGGCTGTCATACTGTGCGGGCCATTGCGGTAGCGCCCCAGAAGCAATGCCATACGCGCTTCAAGCCAGAGGGACGCATGATCGGTCGAAGCAGAGCCGTCGCAGCCGAGCCCGACTTTCATGCCACGGCGTCGCATATCCATCGCATCCGCCGTGCCACCGCCGATCATCATGTTCGAGCAGGGGCATTGCGCCGTGCAGACACCCTTATGCGCCAGGCGATCGATCTCGTCACCACTGGGATAGATGTAATGCGCGACCCATGATCGCTCGCTGGCCCAGCCCGAACGCTCGAAATATTCTGTCGGGGTGCAGCCATACACGTCCTGACAATAACGGTCCTCGTCGTGGTCCTCCGCCAGATGGGTGTGCAGGCGCACATCGAGGCGCTCTGCCATGAGCGCGCTCTCTTTCATGATCGTTTCCGACACGCTGAACAGCGAGCAGGGTGCCAGCGCCACACGGATCATCGCGCCGCGGGAGGCGTCATGATAGGCGCTGATCAGGCGCTCACTGTCAGAAAGGATAACATCCTCGCTCTGCACCACGCTATCCGGTGGCAGGCCACCATCTTTCACCGAGCGCGTCATGGAGCCGCGCGTGGCATGAAAGCGAAAGCCGATATCCCTGGCAGCGCGGATCTGGGCATCGATCAGACGAGGCCGGGGGTGGACGTAATGATGATCCATCGATGTCGTGCAGCCACCGAGCAGTAATTCCATCATGGCGACGTAGGATGAGAGATAGACATTCTCCTCATCCAGCGTGGCCCAGAGTGGGTAGAGGCCCTGCAGCCATTCGAACAGGGTGCCATTCACGACTGGCGCGTAGGACCGCGTGAGGTTTTGGTACATATGGTGATGCGCATTCACCAGCCCTGGAGTGACAATCCGACCTGCCGCTGAGATCGTGCGGTCGGCTTCAGGTCTTGGGGTCGTCATGGAGCCAAAACCGCGGACCCGGCCATTTTCGAGATAAATCCAGCCATCCGCTATTTCATGGCCGCGATCGAGATAGAGATAGGCATCCGTGATCAGGATGGAGGGTGAGAAGGCGAGAGGCATGGCAGGCTCCTTCGAGCATGGTGCCGCCAGTATGATGGGGCACCCGGTTGTGCCGCACTTGGGGCGCCCATCTCACGGGGTGTCTCCGTCAGATAGGCTCCCGTTGGCCCTGTTCCGGATTGGCGGCGATCCGGATCGTCATCTCGCTTGGAAGAACGGGCGTAGAGATTATGGTGCCGTCAGGCGTGGTCCTTCCAGAAGCTGCGCTGCAACTCTGCGGCCTCATCCTCCAGCAATGGCCCCAGAACCTCCACCGGTGTCTGTCCAGCGGAGAAAACCACCCGGCAGGGCAGATCGAGTGTCGGATTTTCAGGATGGGCGCCAGTCATGGCCTTGAGATGGGCCTCGGACTGCCCGTACACGACCCGACCGATCCCCGCCCAGTAGATTGCCCCGGCGCACATGGCACAGGGCTCGGCAGAACTGTACAGTGTGTAACCGCGCAATCTTGTTGCTCCGAACATGCGGCTCGCCCGGCTGGCAAGAAGGCGCTCGGCATGAGCTGTCATGTCCTGTCCCTCGGTGCTGTAGCCATTGCCCTGTTCCATGACGAGCTCGCCGGTTTCATCCACCAACAGGGCACCGAAGGGATGATCGCCCGCAAGGCGGGACCGGTTGGCGACCTCAAAGGCCTGACGAAGAAACGTTAGATCGGTCTCGCTCGGGGAATGGCTCATGGTCTTTTCTTTCGTCAGGCGGCGGCTCTGGCGGCGCCCGCGCCAAATGTGACACCACGGGCCTTGAGCCAGCGGCGATAGGCCACCGATGAACGGTCTGCCAGGGTGGGAATCTCGCTCGCGGCATCGAGCGGCATGGCAACCGGCCGCTGGCTTTCCAGAATGATGCGATCCTGCAAAAAGATCGTCTGCTGGAACTCTACCAGAGCATCAAGATCGGAGTGATCGTCGAGAAGAAACATGACCGGGTGGGCACGACATGTGCCGGCGGTCATGGGCTGGACGAACAGCGCAATCACGTCCTTGCGTTGGTCATCACCGGGGCTGGTCTTGTAAAGCAGCGTCGCGAACGGACCGGCAATACGGTAAATGTAGTCGGTCATGATGCCGCCTTCAGCCGAGAGCGCGGCTTGCGGCTGGAAAAACCGGCAATCCGTCGCCCAGATCTCCTTGCCGTCATCGCGTGTTTCGACGGTGTAACGCTGGACCTCGGTATGCGGCTCTGCGCCAAGTATGTCGGTATGCACAAAGGGGAAATGCGCCATATCGAGAAAGTTCTCAACCACGCGTAGCCCGGAAGCATTGACGGCCACCGACCCGCAGCACACAAGTCGGCGGTCGGATTCATCGGCCTCATCGATACGGATCATGGCATCACGAAGAGAAGGATCCGTCGCGAGACTGGTCCAGACATAGCCGTAACGCTCGCAGCAGGGCAGGGCATGCGCGCCATGTGCGACCTCGACCGTACCATCCGCCATGCGGCGGAAACGAACGACGACACCGAGTAGCATGGTTTGCACCCAATCGTCAGACAAGGCCTCGATCATCCCGAGTGGATACCACTGGCTGAGTGAGACCGTATCCACATTTGCTGGTGAGGTCATCCTGACAGGCATCCTCGTCGTTGCGATAACGGTTACATTAATAGTGGTCCTGCACTTGTCAAAAAAAATATTACTGGCAGGATCAGCTGGTATGCAACGCCGTGATGCGGGAGCGAGGGACTATAGCCACTGCACTTCATCTCACAGGTCATTTCGACACTGAAGCGTTCCGGTGTTTTGCCGAGGGCCGCGCACGCCTTCTGTCACTCGATATGCGCACAGAGCGTCTGGAGGCGACCGATATCGTGTTTGTCGTGAAAGGTGCGCAGCCGCTTGTAGGGATGTTCGTGATGGCCTGTCTGGTTGGCCCGGTGGGTTGCCTCGTCAATGACTGGACAGAAGGATACCGGCGATGATCCCTGTTGCTCTGTCAAAGGATCTGGCCCCGGGTGATATTGCCCCTGCCCGCCATAGGGGCCTGTCGCTCGTGCTTTGGCGCGATGAGGCGGGCATCGCGCATGCCTGGGAGGATCGTTGCCCTCATCGCGGCGTACGCCTCAGCCTTGGCTTCATGCGTGATAATCGTCTGGCCTGTCTTTATCACGGTTGGCAGTTCGATACCGAGGGGCGCTGTCGTGCCATACCGGCCCATCCTGAGGTCAATCCGCCCTCGACCATACGAACACGCCCCTATGAGCTGATCGAAAAGGCCGGGATGATCTGGGTCGATCTCAGCTCAGGCGATGACCGCCCTCTGATCGCCCCGGCAGAAGGGGGCTGGCATGGTGCGCGAAGCCTTGCCACACGGGCCACCGAGCACGACACGCGAGCAGCCCTCGTGATGGATGAGGGACAATGGCGCCTCTCTGCCGACCGCCTGCTGGCGCTGCATACGCCCGAGGAAGGAATCACCATGGTCCATCTCGCTGTACGCGATGCCTCGCATCGGGAGCAGGCGGCGGCATGGCTGCTCCGGCTGCGTGACACGCTGGAGGAGACATCATGCTGACGCTCAATGGCTGGATGATCGATGAGCGCAGCTATGCGGCCCGTCTTGCGGCATCGTTGATGGATATCCCTCTGGCATTCGCCACCGATCGTCGCGCGGAAACCTTCGGCCCGACCCTGACTGATGAGATGGTCTCCTGTGTCGGCCTTTATGAGATTCTCGAGCATTTCTCACGCGCGTCAGAGACTGGCTGGCTCTGGCCCGAGGGCGAGGCGCGGCAGGTCATGAAATGGGCGCTCGATGGGATAGAGCTTTTTTCAGAGGCACGACGCGAGGCTCTGGCGGCGACACTTCCGCGCGAGGCCGAGACTGAGCCTGTCACGTTCCTGTTTCGCGAGATGGAAGATCGTCTGTCTGCGGGGGCATTCCGGGATGAGATCTGGTTTTCGGGCCGCATGATCGGCTTTGTGGATGTGATCCTCTTCCCGGTCGCCGCGCTGGCGCATGATCTGGGCGTTGCAATGGATCTGTATCCCGCTCTTCGACGCTTCATCCGTCAGGTCCGGCAGTTGCCCGGCTTTATCGTCATGCCGGGGATCGCCTCATGTCACTGAAACGACCTGCTCTCCTGACCCGCCGTGGGCTGTTGGCCGCGGGTGGATGTGCCGCTCTGGCAGGAAGGGCAAGCGCCGCACCACGCTTTGCCCCGATCGCCGAGGAGGATCTGCTTGTCGGGTTCGGCCATACCAGCCCGATTAATGATGGCGGCTGGACACAGATGCATGACAAGGCCATTCGTGCCCTTAAATCGCATTTCCCGCGCATGCGCTCGCTTTATGTCGAGAGCATACCGTACTCGGCTGACGCAACCCGACTGTTCAGGCAGTTTGTGGCTGAGGGCGCACAGATGGTGATCTCCACCTCGGATTATGGTGATTTCATCAAGGACGTTGCGGATCAGGCGCCGGATGTGGGCTTTCTCGAATGTGACGGCAATAATGTCACGGGTAATCTGGGCTGGTATTACATCACCCACTGGTACGCCAGCTACGTGATTGGCATCGCCGCTGCCCGCCTGAGTCACAACGGCAGGCTGGGTTATATCGCCTCCTTTCCGACAACATCGGTCATTGCCAGCGCAAATGCGACGCTGCTTGGCGCCCGTTCGCTCAATCCGGAGGCGACCATGCGGGTCATTTCCATCAACTCCTGGTTCGATCCCCAGGCCGCGGCCTCGGCGGGTGCAGCTCTGATCGATAGCGGCTGCGACTTCCTGTGCGGCATCATGGACGACCCCGGTTATCTGCGCGTCGCGCAGCAACGGGGTGTCTGGGCCGCCATGTGGAACACCGATATGCGCCAGTTCGGGCCTGACGCCTATGTCAGCTCTGTCGTGCTGGATTTCGAGGATTATTACCGCGAGACGATCGCCGCACGCATTGCCGGGCGCTGGCGCCCCACCGGCACTTTCCTCAAGCTCGGTCATGGTGTCGATCGCGATGTCTGGGGCAAGAATGTGCCTGATTCCATCCGTCGCGAAGCCGATGCGGCGCGGGAGCGCATGCTGGCGGGCTGGTCGCCCTTCACCGGGCCGATAAGAGACTCCAAGGGGCAGATCCGCGTGCCGGCGGGACACACCATGAGCGACATGGAAATCTTCCACTGGAACTGGCAGGTCGAGGGAGTATCGGGACTTGTCTGACCTCTCACATCTCGCGGAAGCCAGACCGGATAATCTGCCGCCCGGTGCACCGCCTCTGCTTACCCTCTCCGGAATCGCGAAGTATTTTCCCGGTGTGGTCGCAAACAAGGATGTCACGATCGATTTCTACCCCGGCGAGATTCATGCGCTGCTGGGTGAAAATGGTGCGGGCAAATCCACGCTCATGAATATCGTGACCGGCCTTTACCAGCCCGATGAGGGCGAGTTGATCCTCGATGGTTATGGTGTGCGCCTCGAAAGCCCCGAAGCAGCAATTGCGGCCGGGATCGGTATGGTGCATCAGCATTTCAAGCTGGTATCGCGTTTCACCGTTGCGGAAAATCTGGCGCTGGGGTGGCGCGAAACCGGTAAATGGCTCTCTGCAAAAACGCTCGCCCGACGTGCAGAGGCGGAAGTCGCCCGGTTTGGTCTCGACATCCGGCCTCAGGCTCCCATCGACAGCCTGACCTCTGGCGAGCAGCAGCGCGTTGAAATCCTGCGTGTCCTCTCCCGCGGGGCACGCCTGCTTATCCTTGACGAGCCGACAGCTGTGCTGAGCCCGCTTGAAGTGGGTGAGCTTTATGCCGCATTGCGTCGTTTTCGCGATGGGGGCGGGGCCGTTATCCTGATCAGTCACAAGCTTGATGAGATCATGGCTTTGGCGGATCGCGTAACTGTGCTGCGTCATGGCCGTGTCGCTGGCAGCCACAGGGTGGACCACACTGACCCGGCCACCCTTGTAACCGAGATGATCGGACGTCCTGTCGAGCAAAAGACGTCTTATCCACGCACGACGCCTCAGGGGAAGAGCGAGACGGTCATGCGGCTGCACGAGGTGAGCTTTCGGGATAGCGCGGGTCGCCTGCGGTTGCATCCGCTCTCGCTCGACATCAGGGCGGGCGAGATCCTTGGGGTGGCGGGCGTGACAGGCAATGGCCAATCCGAGCTGGCTGATCTGCTCGCCGGACTCAACGCGCCGCTGACAGGTTCTGTCCATGTCGGTTCGACAGACATGCGCGGGCAGGGGCCGGATGCCTTTCGTGAGGCCGGCATTGGCTATGTTCCCGAGGACAGGCTGCACAAGGCCCTCGCCCCGGCGCTCGGCGTGACCGAGAATGCCGTCATGCGCGTGTTTCGCTCGCACCCGGTCGGCGGGCGGATGGCCTACCACGCCAGTCAGGCGCGCGCGTTCACGAAAAGCTTGCTCGAACAGGCGCGTGTGACGGTGAAGGACCCATCCACGCCGATGCGTGGTCTCTCGGGTGGCAATCAGCAGCGCATGGTTCTGGCCCGTGAGCGGATGATCAGTCACCGCGCCCTGATTGCGAGCTATCCGAGCCGTGGTCTTGATATCGGGGCGATCTCCCTGATGCGTGAGACACTGGCCGAAATCCGTGACGAGGGACGGGCCGTTGTGCTCGTGTCGGAAGATCTGGATGAACTGATGGCGCTGAGCGACCGGATTGCGGTGCTGTGCGCCGGTATGTTGATGACCATCGTCGAGCGCAAGGATTTTGACAGGGCGAGATTGGGCGCTTTGATGAGTGGCCGCGCAGGGGAGACCGCAGCATGAGCCGAAGAATTCGCCTTGCTGTGGTTCCGGCCCGCCGTATCCTGATCGGGCGCCTTCTGGCATTGGGCTTCGTTGCGCTCGTGCTGGCGCTCGTTCTGGCCATTCTCGGTTTGCCGCTTGGTATGGTGCTGGGACTTGTCGTAACCTCGACCTTCGGTACTGTTTTCGGTCTCGAAAATCTCGCGCTCTACATGACGCCCTTGCTTATGACGGGTGGTGCGGTGTGGTTGTCTCTTCGCGCCGGGCTATGGAATATTGGCGCCGAGGGCCAGTTTCTCGCAGGTGCCACGGCAGCGTCGGCTGTGGCCCTGTTCCTTCCCATGCCATTGCCACTTTCCTTGCCTCTGGCGATGCTTGCCAGTCTGGCGGCTGGCGCCGCGTGGAGCGCCGTGCCGGCCGCAGGGCGGGCATGGCTTGGCGTCAGTGAAATCATCACCACGCTTTTGCTCAATTTCATCGCGTCGTTCGTCGTCTATTACCTCGTCACAGGCCCCTGGGCCGATCACGTGACGGATGCGCAGGTGTCGAGCCAGCGTCTCTCGGTTGCCATCCCCACCATCTATGGCGTCGTGCACTGGGGGGGAATTGTTGCAATCGTTCTGGTCCTGGCTATCGGCTATCTCCTCAAGCGCAGCCGTTTCGGTTACGAGCTGACGCTGTGCGGGTCCAATCCCGAGGCCGCGCGCTATGCCGGGATCAGGGTTGCACCACGGCTTTTCGTCGCCCTTATGGCGTCCGGCGCCCTTGCCGGACTTGGAGGGATGATGGAGGCGCTGGGTACGGTACACCGGCTTCAGGGCGGCCTCGCGCACGGCTATGGCTATCTCGGTATCGTGGTCGCGTTGCTTGCGCGCCATTCCGCCTATGCCCTTATCCCTGCTTCGTTTCTGATGGCAGTGATCCTTAATACCGGGATCGTTTTGCAGACCTTGCAGGTCAGCGCGTCCTCCGTACTGGCGATCACGGGTTTGCTGGTTTTTGCCATTGCGGTGAGTGACGAGCTTGCAGCCTATGTGCGTCTGGAGACACAGAAATGACGGTGTGGATCCCTCTGGTTCTTCATGCGCTGGCCTATGGCAGTATCCTCGCTCTGGCCGCGCAAGGCGAAGTCATTGCCGAACGCGCTGGGGTCATCAACCTTGGTGTCGAGGGGCTCATGGCCCTTGGTGCGGTTGTCGCCGTGCTTGCCGCTGATGCCTCCATGTCGCCCTGGATGGGCTGTCTGGCGGCGCTTTGCACGGGTGGTGCAGGGGCGCTCGTGCTCGGGCTTGCTACGGTCAATGTCTCGGCCAATCAGACACTCTGCGGCGTCGCCCTGACCTTTCTTGGGTTGGGGCTGAGCGCGGTTATCGGCCATGCCGTTGCAGGCTTGCCCGTTGCCGCGGTTTTCGACAACTGGGCGATCCCGGGTTTGAGCAGCTTGCCGGGCATTGGGGTTCTGTTCAGTCAAAGCCCGTTCGTCTATCTCGCCTTCGTCATCCTGCCCGCTTTGTGCCATTGCGTCCTTTTCCGCTCCCGCCTCGGGCTGAGCCTGCGTTCGGTGGGCGAAAATCCTGCGGCGGCTGATGCTGTCGGTATTCCGGTGCGCCGCTATCGACTAAGTGCCGTGGTAGCTGGCGGAGCGCTGGCCGGTCTGGCTGGTGCCGACATGACCCTGTCGGTCATGCCCGTCTGGTCAGAGGGCATGATTGCCGGTCGTGGATGGATTGCCGTGGCGCTGGTCATTTTCTGCGGTTACCGCCCGATTTTTGCGGCGCTGTCGTCCCTGTTATTCGGGCTCGTCATGTCGCTCAGCTTCTTCGGACAGGCGCAGGGCTGGCCGATTGCCCCGGCCATCCTGAACATGACCCCTTATCTCGGCACCATTATGTTCATGATCCTGCCCGCTCTCCTGCTGCCCGGTATGCGTCGCCTGATGGCGGCGCCCGCCGCACTGGGCACACCTTATTTTCGTGAGGAACGCTAGACGGCTCCGAAAGCGGGAGGGGCCTCACGTTTTCAGGGGGGCTTCCCTCCGTATCCTTTTCTGCTGGTGTCAGAACGACCAGACCGCGTCGCATGAGAACCAGAGCATATTATTCGTGCCATGGCGCACAACAGGATCTTCAACCGTTGCCGCACGATTGAATGGCTGTGTTCCGTTGAGCGATTTGTCCAGTCTGATTTCGGGGCGGACCTGAAACTTGCCGAACTTGATATGGCGATTGACGAACTCAGGCTTGTAGGTGACCCCGACCGTCAACGCACCATAGGTTGTCGGGAGCGCGATATAGTAAGGGTAGGGCGCGTTACGCAGCATATCGGTGTATGACGTCGTGCTGGTATAGGCGGCAATCGTGGTGCCAGTATTGTCGCGAAAGATTTCGCCACGGAGATTGAGCCTCAGCGAAGGATTGATGTCCCAGGCGAGGTAGCTGGTCACACCATAGGCGTCATCACGCGTGATATCATCATGCATGTAGGTGGCATTGAGCGTGGCCGCCAGGCGATCACTGAAGTGATAGGTCAGCAGGACATCGCCATTATAAAGCATTTTGCTATTGGCAGCGCGGCCAATTCCGATACTGGTCCAGCCATCGGCAGAGAAACGGGTTGGCCCATTGTTACCTTGTGGCCCAAAATGCCCGATAACGTGCCCGTCCAGTTTACCATTCATCATATGCGCAAATGCGAGGCCGATATAGCCTTTCGGACGACTGTTATTGCCCGCTCCTCCGAAAGTGGTTGAATTTCCGGCATCCACACCCAGAATACCATCCAGTTGTTCGGTCAGATGAATGGTCGAGAGAACCCCGACCGTTTCGAATGGAACGATATAGGCGGAGGCATAATTGAACGTGTAAAGCGGTCGTGCCAGCGCCGGGGTACCCTCTGCTCCGAGCAGGCCATAGATCTGCCCGATCTGGAAATCGATCCCCCGTGATACCAGCCAAGGCGCATGTAGATCGATATGAGCCTGCGTCGGGGCGATCTGATAGAGCCCGGTGATGAGCTTGTCCGCCATCCCGATTGTGGGGTCGAAACGGGCGTCAGAGCCGTAAAGGATCTCGGCAACGAAGCCGATGCCATACCCGCCGCCGATCGCTGTTACCGGGTGCGATATCGACCCGAGAACCTGATTGAGGGTCAGCGTGTTGGCGCGATCTGTATAGAACTGGCCGAAATTGCGCCCCGAGCGTGTCCACGGGTTGCCGGCGATGCCACCCTGCACGCTGAGATGCGCCTCAAGCCCGTCCCAGTAATCAGGAGCCTTGCCGGGTGG
>NZ_AYXS01000016.1:28392-28538 GCF_000505765.1 Asaia sp. SF2.1
TGGGCTGAAGAGATTGCCAATATGGCCTGTATTCAGCGTGTCCGGCTCGTGTGGATTTGGTGCATTGCCAAGATATTCCGATACCGGTCCGGTACCCGTTGTCGCTTTCCTGACGCGCGGGGCGGTACTTGTGGCGGGCTGTGATG
>NZ_AYXS01000016.1:28639-29812 GCF_000505765.1 Asaia sp. SF2.1
CATCATCAGGAAAGCTTGGTGCCCCGCCGGACTCTCCGGCGCATAAGGCTGTGTTCGATGCTGTTCCGACCCCGACGACAAGCAGCATACCTGCAACGATCCCGGGGTGTCGGAAAGTTATCATTTGATGTTCCCATATTTGTTATTTCATTACGCTGAGCCTATTGAATATTTTCGTGATATTACAAGCAACAATCACAATAAATACCGATAATACGTAGAACAGAAACAATATAAAATTATAATACGATACTGCAAAGAAGCAGATTGCTGCGCCGGCCAGGGCAATAGCGGGCAGCACGGGATAGAAAGGTGCCTTGTAGCTGCGTTCCATCTGCGGTTCGCGCCAGCGCAGAACAAAGAGACTGATCATGCTCATCCCGTACATGGTGAGCGCGCCAAAGACCGAAAGCGTGACCAATGTGGCTGTCAGGGGTTGCCCCCCAATCGAGACGAGATCATCTGCATAGATGGCGATGATACCGATAAGGCTTCCCGCCATGGTCGCGCGATGCGGTGTGTGAAATCTGGGATGAAGCGTCCCGAGGAAACCAGGCAATATACCGCCACGGGCCAGAGCGAAGATCTGGCGTGCAAATCCCATGATAATACCGTGCAGTGAGGCGACCAGGCCAAACAGTCCCAGCCAGACGAGCATGGAAAGCCACGGGCTGTGAGGGCCGACAACCCGTTTCATGGCCTGGGGCAGCGGGTCGTTGAGATTGGCAAGCGCCTTCCAGTCCCCCGAGCCACCCGCGAAGACCATGACGCCAAAGGCGAGGGCGACCAGCGTCAGCACACCTGCCGTATAGGCCAGCGGTATGGCGCGTCGAGGGTCGCGCGCTTCCTCCGCCGCCATCGCCACCCCCTCAATGGCGAGAAAGAACCATATGGCGAAAGGGATGGCGGCAAACATGCCGCCCATCGCTACAATACCGAAATGAGGCGCACTTCCCCAGCCATCGAGCATGAAATGCGCCCATGAGAATGAGGGCGCAACGACTGCCATGAACACAAGCAGTTCGATGATTGCAGCTATCGTTACGAACAACTCGAAAGTCGCCGCGATGTGAACGCCGACAATATTGAGAATCATGAAAAGTAGATAGGCACCGGTCGCGGCAGCCTTTGGCGGGATGCCGGGAAACTGCACATTGAGATAAGCCCCGATGG
>NZ_AYXS01000016.1:29883-30049 GCF_000505765.1 Asaia sp. SF2.1
CAAGCGCGATGGCGGGTGGCGCAAAGATGAATTCCACCAGTGTGGCGAGACCGGTCAATGTCCCTCCCACTCTGCCAAGGGCACGGTCTGCATAGGCGAACGGGCCGCCAGCGTGCGGGATGGCGCAAGTCAGTTCCGTGAAGCTGAAGATGAACGCAGTGTACAT
>NZ_AYXS01000016.1:30135-38026 GCF_000505765.1 Asaia sp. SF2.1
GATCGCCACGAAGGTGGTGGCACCCAAAAAGCCGAGCGTTCCCGCTGTTGCCCAGCCATAGCTCCAGCCAAAATATTCGCCGGAGATCACGAGCCCGACAGCGATGCCCCACAGGTGAAAGGCGCTCAACCTGCGATCGAGTTGCGTCTTTTGGGTACTCATGGAGACTCTTCCCGGCTCTTGTTGATTTGTGTGTGAGGGGCTGAACCCATACGGGCCGCATCTGTTGCCGAAGCCGCAGGCGCACGCTCCTTGAGATCGACGCCACTGAGGCCCAGCCGCTGGGATTCCCGAATGAGCCAGATCAGTTTCAGGCTTGCCTCGGTCACACTCAGCCCGTGGGTGTGGATGTTGGACAGGCAATTACGTCTCGAGTCCGGGCAACCGCGTCTGGGCTCGAAGGTGAAATACACGCCCATACTGTCTGAAACCGAAAGGCCAGGTCGCTCACCGATCAGGACAGCCGCCATCCTGGCCCCGAGGCTCTGGGCAATATCATCCCCAAGGGCGACGCGTCCCTGAAGGGCGATGACAGGGGGGGCGATACGCAGATCGGGCATACCGGCAAGGCAGGCATGAAACAGTGCAGGGCCGTAACCCGAAACCGCTCGTGCCGAGAGCCCATCGGCGAGTACGATAGCGAGATCCCATTTGCCCGATTTGAGGCTATCTCGGCTTGCGTCATCGAGTTGTCGACCGAGATCGGGCCGGCGCAGATAAGTCGGCCGATCCTGTGCGGCGCTCGTTACAACGACAGGCACTGCAGGAAGCAGGGCTTGGGAAAGGGCAGGGACATCGAGAGGTGTATGCACCGCGTCCCGTGCCTGGGCATGAGCCGCCTGAAAACCCAGCACGTCGGGCGTCGTCTGAGCATTGCCCGTACGGGCAAGCCCGACACGCGCGCGCGTTTCCCGTCGCAGGACATCCCAAAAGCCGTTATCGCCGTGCTGTGCTGCGGCCTTCTCGCTGGATGTTGATGGCTCGATGCGGGTCATGGTTTCCAGCCAATCATCCCGCGCAGGCGGGTCTCGCCCTCCGGGACGGTAAGCGCGCGCTCGTTCACGGGGTCGTAAAGGCCCATGCGCTCAAGCCACGCCGCGAACTCGGGCGCAGGTTTCAGGCCGAGGAGCGAGCGGGTGGTCAGAATGTCATTGAAGGCGAGGCTCTGATAATTGAGCATCACATCATCGGCGCCTGGGACCCCGATCAGGAACGTGACCCCAGCAGTCCCGAGGAGCAACATCAGGTCATCCATATCATCCTGGTCGGCCTCGGTATGATTGGTATAGCAGACGTCGCACCCCATGGGCACGCCCAGCAGCTTCGCGCAGAAATGGTCCTCCAGCCCGGCCCGGATAATCTGCTTGCCATCATACAGATATTCAGGGCCGATGAAGCCGACCACTGTGTTGACCAGCAGGGGGCTGAAGGCGCGTGCTACGGCATAGGCCCGTGTCTCGACCGTTTGTTGGTCAATGCCATGATGCGCACCGGCAGAGAGCGCAGCGCCCTGGCCAGTTTCGAAATACATGACATTTTGGCCAATGCTGCCCCGGTTCAGGCTCTGCGCCGCGTCATGCGCCTGTGTCAGGATATCGAGTGTGACGCCAAAGCCTTCATTGGCTTTCTGTGTCCCGGCAATGGACTGGAAAACCAGATCGACCGGACCGCCTTTATTGATGATCTCGATTGTGTTCGTGACATGGGTGAGCACACAGCTCTGTGTCGGGATTTCATAGGTCTGGCGTAGCGTATCAAGCATATCCAGCAGCGCGCAGCCGGTTTCCACATTGTCTGTGGCCGGGTTGATGCCAATCACGGCATCACCACAGCCGTAAAGCAGACCGTCAAATGTCGATATGGCGATGCCCTTGAGGTCGTCAGTCGGGTGATTGGGCTGCAGGCGCGAAGCAAGAACCGATTTCTGCCCGATCGTGTTGCGAAACCGGGTGATGATTTCGATCTTGCGGGCGACGGCAATGAGATCCTGGTTACGCATGATCTTGCTGACGGCGGCCGCCATTTCAGGCGTAAGGCCAGGCGCCAAAGCGACAATCTTTGCAGTCGTGGCCTCATGGGAGAGAAGCCAGTCCCTGAACATGTCGACGGTCATGGAGGAAATCGGCGCAAATGCCTGTGCGTCGTGCGTGTCAAGGATGAGCCGCGTCACGTCGTCCAGCTCATACGGGATAAGCGCCTCATTCAGGAAGGCAGACAGGGGCAGATCGGCCAAGGCAATGCGGGCGGCAACGCGTTCGGTTGCGCTATGTGCAGCAAGACCCGCAAGGGTATCGCCTGACCGCATGGGTGAGGCACAGGCCATCAGGTGCTTCAAATCCCTGAAAGTAAAGCTCTGTCCACTGAGTGAGGCTTTGTAGCTCAAGATATCGCCCGTTCCATGCCCCCTTCAATGCGAAGAGTTCGATGCTGATCCGAAAGAAATACGATAAATAATCACCAGATTTGTCAATGATAAATATGATTAGATACCGATTCCAAGGTCTACTGTTGTTATTTGTAAGAAACTTCGCAATTTAGTTCCTGAACTTAGCCCGTTCTACGCCAGGCTCGACTCAGGCGGCATCTTGCTTGCAGGGCACACGTAAGGAGAGGTGAGAGGATGTCCCGGATGAGGGATATCACGGCAGCATGTCCGACCTTGCCGGGAGAGGCGTTGCCCGTGCTTCTCGCGTCATTCGCGCCGAAGGCGGGTGATATCCGATCCCTGCATCGCGCCTTCTGATGCGGTGATACCTTTATGCTCGAACTGCAAGTCGTGCGGGTCACGCAGGCCTAGGCTCCGGACTGTGTCCTTCGGCAGCCTCGCCCATTCGCGCAATGGGCAATTCGCATTCCAAGTCATTGATCATGAGCGCGTTGCCTCATCAAGGATTCGATGTCTCTGTCGAAAATAGATTTTAGGACCGCTTTTATCCAGTTTTCTCAACGACACGATCATTGTTGAGACGATACATTGTTTTCAGTCACATTATGAAAGAAACGCGCCTGAATTTACTGTGATCGGGTGTGATGAGTGCTTACACGTTTCGGTCAAACGCTCTATGTTCTGTGTGATAAATCACATGGAGCGTGATCATGAAGATGGATTTCTCAGCAGCCGATGTCGATCTCGACTTTTCGCTCAAGGGGAAGGTAGCGCTGGTTACGGGTGGCGCATCGGGCATCGGTGCAGCCATTGCAACCGCGTTTATCCGCAAGGGTGCCAGGGTTGCGCTGGTCGATGTCAATCTGGAAAACGCAGCCGCCAAAGCTGCCGAGCTGGGTGATGCGGCTGTACCCTTCTCCTGTGATGTCTCTAATCCGGACTCCGTGGCCAAGGCCGTGACAGACGTACAGGCGGCGTTTGGCCAGCTCGATATTCTGGTCAATTGTGCGGGCGTCGTGTTCCTTGCATCTGCCGAGACGCTCCCGCTGGATTATTGGGACAAGACGATTGCCATCAACCTCAAGGGGAGCTTCCTGGTTACCCAGACTGTCGGTCAGGCGATGATCAAGGCGGGCAAAGGCGGGCGTATCATCAATCTCGCTTCGCAGGCTGGAACGGTCGCGATCGAAGAGCACGTTGCCTACTGCGCCTCGAAGTTCGGCGTCATCGGCATGTCCAAGACCTTCGCCGCCGAGTGGGGCAAGTACGGTATCACGGTCAATACGCTTTCCCCGACCGTGGTTATGACCGAGCTCGGCAAGAAGGCCTGGGCGGGTGAAAAGGGTGAAGCCGCCATCAAGCGTATCCCAGCCGGGCGCTTTGCCATTCCCGAGGAAATTGCTGCCGCCGCGGTGTTCCTTGCCTCCTCCGGTGCTGCGATGATCAACGGTGCCGATATCCTGATCGACGGCGGCTATACCATTCTCTGAAAAATGACCGAGCGCTGGCGCACTTCATCAAGATGCGCCTGTCGCTCCGTCGCCGGTCATAAGCATGATGCGTCACGCTATGGGGCAGGGCGGGATAGGGTGCCGCTCATCCTTCCCAGCCAATAGCCCGCCTTGATAGCGCGCGGGATGCCGCCTGCGCCGGTACAGACCAGGTGATTGGCCCACCGATATAGAAAGGCCTTTTCTTGCGGCTTTCGGGGTGCGCCAAGGAGCGGGATCTGTGTCCCGAAAACCACAGATTTTCATACTTTGTCAGGAACCCGCCATGCAACGTCATGTTCGGGAATAGTATTATCATTATATAACAATGCATTAGCTCTGTTGTCATCAAACTGTCATATGGGAGTCATCAAAGCTTCGCAGGTCATGCGTGGAGGCACCGATTAAGGGAGGCTCACACCCACCGCAGCATCGGAAGATGAACCTGATATGACCTCTCTCCCCCGTGCCTGTCGCCTGCTGCTGGCGTCGGTATCTCTGGCCTCTCTGGCTATTGCGACGCCGGTACGCGCAGCCAGTCTCGATCAGATGACCCTGATGGAGAAGCAGATCAAGGCCATGCAGTCCCAGCTGGCCGACATGAAGCGTGAGCATAATCGCGAGATGAAGCGCATTCATGACCAGCTGGCACAACAGAGACAATCAGAGGAAAACGATCCCTACGGTGCACGTAACGGATATCGTGGCATGCCCGCGCACGGCTCGGGCCAGGCTGCGACGGGTGGTTTCTCCACGGCATCGGCTCCGGGGCCGAACAGCAATGTTCTCCTGCCTCCTGTCAATGCCGCAACCCCGTATGGTCAGCTGACCGGCACGCCAACCGGCCGCGTGACCGATCTCTATGGGCCGCTTCATCGTGGTCAGATCCAGATTGGTGGCGTACGTATTACTCTCGGTGGTTATGTCGAGGCCGCCACCATGTTCAGGTCGCGCAATAACGTGTCTGACATCTCATCCAATTTTGGATCCATTCCTTTCGCGAACAGCCCGAACTACCACATCAACGAGTTCCATGAATCGGCGCGCCAGAGCCGCCTTGCCGCCCTGGTGGAAGGTGACATCACCCGCAACCTCCGCGCACAGGCCTATATCGAAACCGATTTCCAGGGCGCTGGCTCATCGTCCAACTCGCGTCAGTCCAACTCCTATGTTCTTCGTGAACGAGTCTTCTACGGTCAGCTGATTGATGACGCTGATGAACTGACGCTGCTGGGCGGTCAGAACTGGTCGCTTCTCACCATGTTTAACCACGGCATGCGCGCCCGTGACGAACAGGTGCCGCTTTCGATCGATGCCCAGTACATCCCGGGCTTCAACTGGACGCGCAATACCCAGATCCGACTGGTCAAGGGCTTCGATCACGGCCGCTATAATATGGGCATCTCGGTCGAGAACCCGCAGCAGGTCATCGCGGTTGGCTCAGGCGGTCAGTATCTTCCCGCCGGTGCGACCTCGGGCACCTATCAGAACGCTGGTGTGAACGTGAACAATCCGTCGACCAACTATTCGACGGATGTGGCGCCAGATATCATCGGCAAGCTCGCGGCTGACCCGGGTTGGGGCCATTACGAGCTGACCGGACTGTTGCGCTTCGCTCATAGCCGTGTCTCCTATACCGGCACGGGTCAGAGCAGCACGAAGCTGGCTGGCGGCGGCGGCGGCGGCCTCATCCTGCCAGTCGAGAAGTCGCACAAGGTGTTCTTCCAGGCATCTGGCCTTATTGGCACCGGGATCGGGCGTTACGGCACGTCCAATATTCCTGACGTGACCATTGACTCCAAGGGCCAGGTCAAGCCCATGCCAGCTGCTAACGTGCTGGTCGGCCTATATGGCAATGCCACCAAGGCGTTACAGCTTTACGCCTATGGCGGCATGGAAATGCTGCGTTCGCGCTCCTATTTCAATGTGGGCGGCAAGCATTACGGTTACGGCAACCCGCTCTACAACGTGGGTGGATGTGATATCGAGGGCGCCGCGTCGAGCGCCTGCCAGACCAGCATCAACCGCGTGGTACAGGGTACGGCCGGCTTCTGGTGGACCTATCTGCACGGCGATTACGGTACGCTGCGTGTTGGTGCCCAGTACTCCTACACCTATGTCACCTCCTTCAGCGGGGTGGGTGGTACGCCGCACACGAACGACAACATGGTGTTCCTCTCGCTGCGTTATCTGCCCTTCCAGTAAGGGCGGGGCCTCGCGAGGAACTTCAGCGAAAAAAGCCGGGCGTTTCTGCCCGGCTTTTTTCATGCATCTATCGATGAACCAAGCCGCATGCAGGTCAGAAATCTGCGTTGATGCGCCCGAAATAGTAGCCACCATTGATCGGCACCTGTGCCGAGGCGCTATCGTAAACGAGTACGCCGTAAGAGGCGAGTTGGGCAGGCACCTTGCGGGGACGTATGTTGAAGATGTTGTTGGCCCCAACAGCGACATGCCAGTGCTGATTGAAACGGTAGCCGATCTCGAGATCGGTCAACCAGCGCGGCGTGTTCTTGAACTGGGCAAAGCATACATTCGAACCGCGCAGCGCCTTGCCATTGATCGGGCAAATGGCGCTGGCCGGTGTCCAGTCCTGATAGGTGAGCATCCCGACCGTCTGACCATAGCGCGACTGCCGCAAATTCACGTCCCAGTTGCCCAGCGTGTAATAGGCGTTCAGCACGATCTTGCTGCGCGGTGACTCGCTGGTGAGATAAGCCGTGGTCTGGGCATTGAGCAGAGGCGTGCCGGTGGCCGAAAGACCGTTATGGGTCAGGGTGGTCCGGTTGATGTTGAGGCCCATTGACAGCAGCAGATTGCCGTAGCGATGCATCCTCAGGCGGTAATCAGCCTTGATGTCGATACCCTGGGTGCGTGTGCTTGCCCCATTCGAGAAGTAATAGGCCGAAAACCCTGTCGGGTTCGTCAGGGTCGCGCCACCGGGCAGGGTGTAGCCCAGCTGTTCGATGGCTGCGATGGCCTGTGCCCCGACAACGGTACCGCCCTGCACGATACGATCACGCAGGTTGATCTGATAGACATCCGCCTCGACATGGAAATTATCGAGAGGCTCAAGCACGATACCACCACTGGCATTGGTCGATCTCTCAGGCTTAAGAGCGCTGGCTCCCAGCGTTCTTGCGGCACCTGACGAGACCGGAAGCAGGCCGGACGCCGAGGTCGGACCCACGCTCAGGGCAGAGTAATGCTGTTCGGCAAGGGTTGGGGCACGAAATCCGTTACTGATAGTGGCACGCACGGCGATACGTTTGGTGAAATCATAGCGCGCCGAGATCTTGCCGTTCTCGGTGTTGCCTGCGTCGGTATAATGTTCGAAGCGTCCGGCCAGATCGATGTCCAGCTTGGGCAGGGGATGAAAGTCATCATCCAGATAGGCCGCCCAGATATCGCGGCTCCAGCTTCCCGCGTTCTGTGGCGCGGCACCGGCATAGCCCTGTGTGCCGCCTGCCTCGTAGGACGGAGGTTCACCCGCCACGATGTCATACATCTCAAGCCTGTGCTGACCGCCGAAGGCGAGCGTCATGGGCACGGCATTGGCGATGCGGAAGCTGCGCCGGAAGTCGAGATTATTGGTCCACATCGCATTGCGATAGGTTTCGGCCCGCGCACTGGTTGGCGAGTACCCGCAGCCCTGCGACGAATAATAGGCCTTGGCCTTGTTGGTAGTCTGGCATGATGACCCCAGCATACCGGTATTGGCAGTGCTCTTGGTGTTGATGTCATCCTCGTCGGCACCATATTCGGTGCTCAGATCCCAGTCGAACCCAAAGAAATGACTGCCTCTGATCCCCAGATTGGCCTGATAATCGTTTTCCTCAATGACCTCGATCGGCGAAAATCCTGTGGGGTAAAGGGTGGGAGCGATATTCGGCACGCGGTAATTCTGGATGGATTCAGCGTGACGATGCCCATAGGTAATGAGACCGTAAAAATCGATATCGGCTGTGATCGGCTTTCCGAGGTCGATACCAAGATTTTCGCGTGTTTCCTCGGG
>NZ_AYXS01000016.1:38138-38381 GCF_000505765.1 Asaia sp. SF2.1
CCGCTCGTATTGGCCCCCGCCGGCGCATAGGGCAGGAGGCGGTGGTCAATCGTATTCGTGTAGAAATGATCCGTGTGATAGATCTGCCCGCTGAGATGCAGATAGCCGTCGCGGCCGAGTTTGGTCCCGCCATCGGCATTGAGCTGGTAGTTCCACCCGCTGCCGGCATAGGCGTTGGCCCCGGTCTGCGCGGCCATATGCAGGCCATGATCCTGCTTCTTGGTGATGATATTCACGACACCC
>NZ_AYXS01000016.1:38426-45759 GCF_000505765.1 Asaia sp. SF2.1
GCGATGGCGTCCGATCCGTATTGCGCTGCGGCACCATCCTGTAGCACCTCGATATGATCGATGGCATTGGCCGGGATCATGTTGAGATCGACAGGTGTCGAGCCGAACTGGGGGCCGGGATTCTGGACGACATTGCCCGTGACGTGCCGTCTCTTGCCGTCGACGAGCACCAGAACCTGGTTCGGGTTGAGGCCGCGCATACGGATCGAGCCTGTAAGCGCGGCTGTATCGCTCCCGCGTGCCTGAATATTGATGGCCGGATAGACCCGCGTGATGGCGTCTGTCAGGTTCAGCTGACCTGAACGCGCAAGTTCGGCCCCACTGATGACGGTGATGGGGCTCGTGCTATCGCGGGCCTTGCGGTTGACCGCGTGGGTCCCGGTCACAATGACGGATTCTTCTCCCGAGACAGGCCGGGCACGACGTGCAGGCGCTGTGTGGGGTTTGGTATCGGTTTTTTGGGCTGCCTTTGCAGCCTTGGCCCGGCTTTGCGTCGGATGAGTGGCTTGTGCATGAGCCTGCTGGGCTGACGTGACAGCCGTAATGGCTCCAAGAGAGACGGTCAGCAGGGCGAGTCTTTTCTTCATCGAAGTCCTTCCGATCCGTAAAAGCGCACTTTCTCATTCTGATATCGAAACAATGTAGACGTGAGAAAACGAGCGGGCGCGCCTGTATATCCCCGGCTTTGTCAGGTGATGTGATGGGCAGATGGATAGGGCAGGGAATGAGCCTGGCGGGCATCCTGCCGCATATGTCGCGGCAGAGGGCTTTCCGGTTCGACCCATTTCCGTTGATCCATCGAAACGATAAATGTTTTTTTAAAAGAGCGGAAGGGGTGTTTTGATGCGTTTATGTAATAAAATTCATCGGGGATACGTGGCCTGATCGCAGCTCTAGAAGCCCGATGAGAGCGCCACCACGCCAGCAAAGCCGCCGCCCACGAAATAGGTCGGCGCCTTGCCAGCAATCATGGTGCCATACACACCGCGTGTGGCACGTCTGTTGAGCGAGACGCCATTAACCCCTGAAAGATAACCTGACCGGCCGAGATTGATAAGATTAAGCTGGATCTGGGGCGTACGCAGGGCATTGAACTGCCTGAACCTGTAACCGAGAGACAGATTGGCAGTCGCGAAAGCCGGTATTTTCTCGTCGTTCATGAAGGTCGAATAGGTGGACCCGACATAGCTGCCGTTGAACAGGCCAAAAATCTGCCCATCATCATAGGATAGTCCGAGCCCGCCGGAGAAAGTGGGGGTTCGTACGGGTGTCTTGCCTTTGGTGGGCAGGTAGTCACTGCCCGAACGCAGATTATTATCGACGGTCGCGTGGATATATTGCCCCGACAGATAAGGGCTGAAATGGTGATAGGGCTTCATAGCAAGTTCGAACTGCGCGCCGCGCGCGGTCTGGCCACCGGCATTGATCGATTCAGTGGTCATGACACCGTTTAGAACGGTCGTGGTCGTAACCTGCCGGTTGGTGAAGTTGTAATTGAAGAGCGCAACCGAGACATTGACCAGCCCGGTATGTCGATAGCCGATCTCCTCACCAATCGAATATTCCGGACGGATATCCGAGGCGGCCACACGTGTCTGCTGTCCTGTGGAGAGGCTGAAGCGATCCTGATAGCTTGAAATGCCTGAGGGTGCCCGGAACCCCGTGGTTCCGTTGACATAAAGCTGGTCATGATCGCTCAGGCGCCATGAGGCTGTAATCTGGGGCAGGGGGGAGACATAGCTTGCTCCGCTGCGATAGCGCGCCCCGGGCAGAAGATTGGTGACATTGCGCGTCACCATAATCACGCGAAGGCCAGCAGAAAGCGTCAACCTGTGATCGAGCAGCGAGAGCCTGTCGGTCAGCGAGAGCGCGTTGACCTGCTGCATCAGTCGCGCATCATAGGACGAAAGGGGCGAACCATCGGCGGCAAGAATAGGATAACGGCCGGTCTGGCTCGGCACGCCACCCTGCGCATCAGGCAGGACGTAACGCGAGAGACTGGAGAAATCGTAGTAGGAATACCAGTAGCCGAGGCTCACACGGTTGGCTCCGGTGTCGATATGAAGCGCTGTGTTCATTCCCGGATGGGACTGCCTGTAAGTGTCTGTCGCGACCGCCGGGATGACGGCCCCCAGTGACGGTGAGACCTGAAGCGGCCCGGCAGGCCGGTTGCCTTGATAGCTGCCAATACGGTTCAGACTGGTCCCGTAACTGTCATAGCCTGAGACATAGATAAAATAAGGCGTGATATCGAGCGTGACATGGCGATCGGGGTGAAGAGAAAGGGGGGCAGAAACAAAGCTCTGGGCCCGGGCATTCTCCTGAAAGCGATAATAGTTACTGTCTCCTGCCCTGTAGTTGCCTGTATAGTTGAAATCGGTGCCGTATTGATTCCATTGCGCGAGGGTGGGTGGTCGCAGGTAGAAACCCCTGTCGCGATTGAAGGAAAAAATCAGTGAGGCGCTGTTTCGCGCGCCCCATTCTCTCAGCAGGCGCATATCGGTGTGATAGCGGCGGCCAGCTCCCGCGCCCCGCCACTGATCGGCGCCTCTGTATGAAAACGAGGCGAAACCCTTGATGCCTGTATGGCCGATCCGGCCGCTATCCAGGCGCAGGAATTCACGATTGAGGTTGAAAGAGCCCCAGGAGCCGCTTGCAAAGCCTCCCGCCTCCTCCGAAGGCTTGCGCATCTTAACGGCGATCTCACCCCCCACCGCGTTGTAAAGCGGCGCGTCTATGCCAGCCGCCCCCTGTGTGAGCGTGATGGATGAGATGTTTTCGTTATCAGCCGTGGCCGAGGTGTAGGGAGTCAAGAATAACGGGGGGGCGGCGGGCACATTTTCGAAAAGATAACCGATCTCGGTCTGATCGAGACCGCGCACCGATAGTCCCTGCTGCTCGTCATTCATGCCAAGAGGGTCATTGCCTGAATAAACCACACCCGGAAGGCTCGCGATCATGGCGACAGGAGACAGTGTGGACGACTGACGGGCAATGAAATCACGCGTCAATCCGCTGCGCGTGTGGGGGGCTGTCTGGTTGGGCATCATGCCGCCCCCCGGCGTCGTTCCCGAGGTTCCATCCGCGTTACTGCGCTGATGACGCACAGTGACTGTTTCATGGCGCTGACTCGCGGCGCGCGTATGGGGGCCGTTATCGCCCGTTCCCGATTTTCCGGGCGTCTCACGTTCTGCGTCTGGCCTTTCGGCCTTGCCTCGGACCGACTCATCTTTTGTCGCGTCAGCCAAAGCAGGATCGGCCAGGGAAACGATAGACCAGAGCAAGGAAGAGGCGAGGAGGCGGGATCGTTTGGACAAGCGATTGTTCCGGGTAGAGCCCTGCCAACGCAGAGGTCAGCATGGGATATCGTGAGAGGCAGATGCGATCGCTTGGTTAGGAAGTCTGACGTTTTGTGTAAAATGATATATTATAACAAAGCATGGATCCGGCGTCGCACGCCCACAGTGAAGCCTGCGCAAAATCTCGCTTCGGCACTTCTGACGGAGTGACGAGAACTGATCGAGCTTTACTTGTATTTATGTCTGATAATTTGAACAGATCCAAAAAACATTTCTCGTTATAAATAGTCAATCTTCACAATTCAGTCATACATCCTTATTAACGATCCATGTCAAAACATTGCTGCTATTCATGTGCGAACGATTCTCACTATTATGAGAAGAAGGGTAGTATGCTGAAATTCAAGGCCGCTCGGGGTCGTCTGCCGAAAACGAGGCGGGGCCAGATGTTGGGGGCAAGTATTGGCCTCGTATCCGCTTTCGCCCCGACGGCCGCCCGCGCCGTCCCGCCGCCTGTGAACCTTGGTAATGCTGCTGAGGCGGGTGATGAGGCTTCGGCAGGGGTGTTCGGCTTCCTTTCCAACTGGCGGCGGAGTTCCAATCTGCTTGGCAATATGTGGGGTCTGCGCCCTGAGCTGGGCAAATACGGTGCTGTTCTCGCCATCCAGGAGACATCGGAAGTTTTCGGAAACCCTACGAGCGGCAGTCATCGTGGGGCGGGTTATAACGGGCTCACAGTGGCAGTGCTGCAGGTCGATACGCAGCGCGCCATGGGCTGGTATGGCGGTACGTTTAATGTGAGCATGGAGCAGATCCATGGCCGCAATTACAGCGCGGATAATCTCATGGCCCTGCAAACGGTCAGCGGGATCGAGGCCGACCGGGCCACGCGTCTGTGGGAACTCTGGTATGATCAGAAGTTCCTCGACCAGCAGAAGCTCGACATCAAGATAGGCCAGCAGAGCCTCGACCAAGAATATATGGTGAGTGCGAACGCGCTCGTGTTTGCCAACACGATGTTCGGCTGGCCCATGCTCCCTTCGGCCGATCTGCCAGGCGGTGGCCCCGCCTATCCGCTCTCAGCATTGGGTGTGCGAGGCAAATACTGGCTTGCGACACCACTTTACCTGCTTGGCGGTGTGTATAGCGGCAGCCCGACCCGCAGCCGCGATGGCGATCCTCAGATGACCAATCCTTCCGGCACAAGCTTCCCGCTGAACCGCGGTGTGATGGCGATTGCCGAACTGCAATATGTGTATCCCGCTCTGGGGGCCATGGTGTCACCCGACGAGGTTCAGCCACTCTCTCACGTCTATCGCATCGGCGGGTGGTATGATTCCGAGCCATTTGCCGACCAGTACTGGGACAACTCCGGAATACCGTTGGCCTCACCGAACAGCAACGGTACGGCGCTCACCCATCGCGGGGCATTCAGCTTCTACGCCGTGATGGATCAGATGATCTGGCGTAGCCATACCGATCCCAACAGAACCATCAGCATTTTCGGACGTGCGATGGGGGCCCCGCAATCGGACCGTGTGCCTATCGATTTCAGCCTGAATTTCGGCCTGACATTCAATGACCCGCTTCCGTACCGCACAGACGATACCTTCGGTATCGGCATGGGCTACACCCATGTAAGCGGTGCGCTGGCCAATTATGACCGGGCGGTGAGGCGCTATTCAGGTGCCTATTCCCCAACCCAGGGCGGGGAAACCTATGTCGAGGTGACCTACCAGTACCAGTTTACCGGCTGGATGCAGTGGCAGCCCGATTTTCAATACATCTTCAATCCTGGTGGCGGCATTCCCAATCCGTCCCATCCGGATCGACGGCTTAAAGACGAACTCGTGTTCGGCTTTCGCACCAATATTGCGCTTTGAGGAACACCATGTCGCCCCGTCTGTCCTGCACTGCTCTTGCCCTTCTGGCTCTTGCCTCGGCGCCCCAACATGCCCGCGCCGAGCAAAAGGGCTTTCTGGAAACCCTGCACCGCCATACGACGCTGGCTTCGACAAGCCCCGGGAATGGCGACCTCAACCCCTATGCCGTTGTGGTTGTGCCACAGGATATGGGCGTGTTGAAAAAGAACGAGGTGCTCGTCACCAATTTCAACAACATCAGCAATCTGCAGGGAACAGGCACCACGATCGTCGCCTACTCTCCCATCACCGGCAATGCGCGACTATTTGCCAATCTTCCGAGTAATCTCGCTGCCTGCCCCGGCGGTGTGGGCCTTACAACGGCGCTGACCATTCTCAAATCGGGCTGGATTATCGTCGGCAGTGCCCCCAGCAAGGATGGCACGACCACCACCAAGGGTGATGGATGTCTGATTGTACTCGATGCGAATGGCAAGTTCGTCACGACATGGAAAGGACCGCTGATCAACGCACCCTGGGGGGATATTGCCAGTGTCGATCATGGCGACAAGGCGACACTCTTTATTTCCATGACCGGGTTCGATCTGCCCGGCCCGAATGTCGTGGATCCCAAAACCAATTATCCACCGATCCTGCAGAAAGCGACGGTGCTGCGCCTGGAACTCAGTATCCCGGCAGGTGGGCCACCGGTAATCGACAAGCAGACCGTTGTGGCCAGCGGATTTTCTGCCCGTGCCGATCGCGACAACTTCCTGTTTGGCCCGACCGGGCTCGCGCTGGATGACGATGGCACACTCTACGTCACTGATGGCTACGACAACGAGGTAACGGCCATCGATAATGCCCTGACGCGGGAGGAACCGGTGACACGCGTCAATGATGCGGTGGGGCGGGTCATCACCAAGGGCGGATTGCTGAACTGGCCTTTGGCCATGATCTGGGTGCCCGGCCATCATCTGCTGGTTGCCAATGGTCGAAACGGGCAGGTGGTCGAGATCGACCCCGCTACGAAAAAGCAGATCTACGCCCAGTGGGTGGATGCCGATCAGGCTCAGCAGCCCCCAGGCAATGGGGATCTGTTCGGTCTGGCCATGACCCCCGATGGAAAGAGCTTCTATTACGTTGAGGACGACATGAACACGTTGAATGTAAGCCAGCCATGACCGACGCTAAGTTCTGGCCCGCATTGCGCCGCCGTCGTTTCCTCGCCGGGTCAGTGGCCCTGGGCGGCCTGTGTCCCGCCGTCGCAGGGGCAGAGGCAGCTCATGCAGATCAGGAGCGGGATCGATCGCCTGGTGCGATCGGCCTGTCTCACCAACCCGGCATCGTCACCCCCCAGCAGCCTCATGCCTATTTCATCACGTTCGATGTGACGACAGACAAGCGCGAAGCCCTCGTGAAGATGCTACGCGCTTGGAGTGAGGCCGCCGACAGACTGATGGCAGGCAAGAACATGCCGGGTCTTGTCGATTCAGACGAGACAGATGGCCTCGGTCAACGCGACCTGACGATCACCATTGGCTTTGGGCCAACACTATTTATCAAGGAGGGGAAGGACCGCTTCGGTCTGGCCTCGCATCGCCCTGCGGCGCTGGCCGATCTGCCGCGCTTCACAGGTGATCAGCTTGTGCCCGCCCGCAGCGGTGGCGATCTGTGCGTGCAGTGCTGCGCAGATGACCCCCAGACGACACTCCACGCCTCGCGCATTCTGACCCGTCTGGCCTATGATATCGCCACGCCGCGCTGGGCGCAGGCAGGATTCCTGCCTAATTTCGGCAAGGGCAAGACACCGCGCAATCTGATGGGCTTCAAGGACGGGACCATCAATCCCGATGCTCAAAACCCGAAGACTGCGGATCGATATATATGGGCTGCTGCCAGCGATCTCCCCTGGATGCAGGGGGGGAGCTATCTCGTTGCGCGTATCATTCGTGTTGCCTTGGAGCACTGGGACTGGACACCTGTCGCATTCCAGGAAGAAACGATGGGACGTCAGAAGCTCAGCGGGGCACCCATTGGCGGACACGACGAATTCGAGCCTTTGACCCTTACGCAGAAGGATCATGACGGCAACCCTGTCACTGTCCAGAACTCCCATGCCCGTCTTGCAGCGCCAGAGGAGAATGGCGGCGCGCAAATTCTTCGTCGGGC
>NZ_AYXS01000016.1:45847-46223 GCF_000505765.1 Asaia sp. SF2.1
GAGATGGATGCCGGCCTACTGTTTCTGAGCTGGCAGCAGGACCCCCGGACAGGTTTCGTCAGGATTTTCGAGAAAATGTCCAAATTCGATATGATAAACCAGTACACGACCCATATCGGGGGCGGATTATTTGCCTGCCCCGGCAGAAGGGATGGGGAGTTTGTTGGTCAGACCTTGTTCGAGAGTTAATAAGATATAGCATCTGGTGTTCCGGTGCATTATTTTAGCGTAACGATTGCAAGGATCTTCTGCCTAGCGATATTCTCTATATTTTGGAGTATTTGAGTCCTGTTTTATAATGCTGGACGTTGGAAGGGCGTCGCGGTATTTCGACCGACAGGCAGCCGCTCCGGGTTACGGGGCGGGCACATACAGG
>NZ_AYXS01000017.1:0-44060 GCF_000505765.1 Asaia sp. SF2.1
GCTTTTTGCGGGCCGTATGGTGGCGGATAAGGGGGCCGACGCCTTCGTGCGCGCCTGGGCTGCGGTCAGCCAGAAGGCTCCGGGGTGGAAAGCAATCATGATCGGGGCCGATCGCTTTCGCTTCAATTCGCCACGCACAACCTTTGTCGATCGGGTCGAGGCCAGTGCAAGCGCGGCGGGAATCACACTCTGTGGCTATCAGATGCATCATCAGGTGCTCGAAGCCATGGCTGCGGCCTCGATTGTCGTCGTACCCAGCCGTTGGCCCGAGCCTTTCGGTCTGACCGCTCTCGAGGCCATGGCGAGCGGCGCGGCCGTTATCGCCTCACCACGCGGCGGGCTGCCCGAAGTCGTCGGTACAGCTGCGCTCCTGGCCCTCCCGGATGACGGTGATGCGCTGGAAAAGGCGATGCTCCGCCTGATTGATGATGAAGAACTCAGAGAAGAATGCATCAGACGCGGACATGAACAGGCGCAGAAATTTGATCTTTCTCAGGCACGTCAATTACTGAAGAAAATGCGTGAGAAATCGATAAACCTGAAAAAATCGCGCTGACGGGCGATTCGTCGCGCCGTATATTCGACACATTGGGATCATTGATTATCCTCGTACAGTATTTGACTGAGAGGACACATGTTCAAGACACGTTTTCTGCCCGCACTGGCCCTGACAGCTCTTGTTGCAGCGCCTGTCGCTCATGCGCAGACTTCCGGATGCAATAATGCAACGGGAAACGACACCATGATCGGCCGTCTGGCCAACAAGGAAAACTGCATGAATGAGCGCATGCAGAACTGGCAGAACAAGAACCAGGAGGCCGCTCAGGCTCGTCAGAAGAAAATCGACGATCTGCGCGATAAATATGCCAACGCGCCCCAGCACGAGCGCGAAAAAATCCAGAACAAGATCGACGAGCAGAAAAATCGGCTCAATGACCTGAAACAGGATCGTACCCAGCGCATCGATCAGTTCAAGGCTGACCAGAAGGCGCAGCGCGACCAGATGAAGGCCCTTTCCAACAAAACGCGTCAGGATTTCCGCAATCTTGGCCGTTTCAACTGAGTACCTGACCACCTGACAGAACCGCGTCGCTTCCGGCACGACCGGTTCTTTTGCCAGCCAGCCTTGACTAAGGCTGGACTGACTCGGGGTCGAGGGCTTCGGGTATGACCGATAACCGGGTCATACCCTCCGGCACGTAACATCCTGATTAAAAAAGACCCAATACGACCGAATTCCCATGTCTCACTTCGGCATTCGGCGTTAAGACAATGCCCATGACGGCTTCTCCCCCCCAACAAGGCTTCCGCCCTGTCGCTTCTTCGCGTGGTTCAGTACACGCGCCGGAACAGTGGCAGAACGAGCGAAAACTGGTGGTGCTTACGGGAGCCTCGGGGGGAATTGGTGCCCTGATCGGCCAGACCCTTCTGTCACAGGGCTACGATCTCATAGCGGTTTGCCGCTCGACGCCCGATCTTGATTCCGGTCGTACCCTCCATATTGCCTGCGATTTTGCCCGGACCGAAACGCTCGCTTCGGTCAGCGAGAGCATCGAGCACTTCGATCGACCCGTTTTTGCCCTCATCCATTGTGCAGGGCTGATCACGCCATCCCCGCTTGCCGAGGCCGAGAGCGCCGCAATCGAAGCCCAGATCGCCCTCAACCTTACCGCACCCGTTCTCCTCACACGCCACCTCCTGCCCCTCATGAGCCGTGGCGCGAGCAGAGAAAAGGCGGGCGGTCATATCGTTTTCGTCAACTCCATGGCGGCGGTCATGCCACTGGCCGGAAGCGCGGCTTATGCTGCAGCCAAGGCAGGCCTACGAAGCTTCGCGCTCTCCCTCGCCCAGGAACTGCGACCGACAAGCCTGTCGGTCAGCACTGTTTTTCCAGGTGCGGTACAGACATCCATGCTGCACCGTGAAATGGCAGAGGGTGGCTCCGTCCTGAACTACGTCAGTACGCCCCTCGACCCTGCCAAGGTCGCGCAGGCCGTCGTCAACCAACTGGGCAGAAACCGGCAGAATACCTGCCGCGAGCAGTTCATGCCCGCTATTGATGGGGTATTTGGCAAGATGTGCATGGTCGCTCCTGCACTTTTACGCCTGACACTGCCTGTGCTCTACGCAATTGGACGACGTAATTACGCGAAGGTCCGGCATCGCGGCTGAGCAGGGAACACCCATACCGGGTTCGGGTCATGCCGAAGAATTGACAAGGCCACGCCGTAGCGGCAGGGACAAGCCATGACGCGCTTTGATCCGCTTCTCAGACAGGCACTCGACACGCTGGAATCCCGTTCCCTGCGACGCACCTTGCGCCCCCTGCATCGCACCCCCGATGCGGTTCTGCGTCAGGGCCGCGAAGTGCTCGATTTCTCGTCAAACGACTATCTTGGTCTCTCGGGTCATCCGCTCCTGCGAGACCGCGCCGCCGACTGGGCCGTGCAGCATGGCACGGGAGCGCGGGCATCACGGCTGGTCAGTGGCACGCTGGATCTGCATCAACAGGTCGAGGGGCGCCTTGCCCGCTTCAAGGGGGCAGAAGCCGCCCTGCTGTTCGCATCAGGCTGGCAAGCCAATGCTGCTGTTCTGCCCGCTCTGTTCCGCCTGGCCCGTGAACAGACCGGCGTGGCGCCGCTGGTCTTTGCCGATAAGCTCAATCACGCCAGCATGCATCACGGTTGTGCTGCAGCCGGGGTGAAGCAGATCAGATTCCGTCACAACGATCTGGCCCATCTCGAGGCCTTGCTTGAGCGCCACGCCGAACAGCCGGGCATGCGCTTCATCGTGACGGAGAGCGTCTTTTCCATGGATGGCGATACGGCCGATATCGCCGCGCTGAGCGCTCTCGCCAAACGATACAATGCCTTCTTCTACCTTGATGAAGCCCATGCAACGGGCGTTCTGGGCCCCCAGGGACGCGGCCTGTCTCATGGTCATGAGGTGGATCTCGTCATGGGCACATTCAGCAAGGCGCTGGGCAGCATGGGAGCCTATATTGCCGGTTCACGCGCCCTGTGCGACTGGATCATCACGGCATGCTCGGGGTTCATCTACAGCACAGCCCCATCCCCGCCGATGCTGGGCGCCATGGATGCGGCTCTGGAACTCATGCCTGATCTGGAGGCGGCCCGCCTGAGACTGCGGCAGAATGCGGCGCTCCTGCGTCAACGGCTCAACGAAGCCGGGATCGATACAGGCGGTTCAACCACGCAGATCATTCCCGTCATGATCGGCGATGAAGAGGCGACCCTTGCTCTCGCTGAAACGCTCGAAAAGCAGGGCCTGCTGACCATCGCCATCCGTCCGCCAACAGTCCCCGCCGGGTCGGCGCGCCTGCGTCTGGCCCTCAGTGCCAGCCATGATGAAGCCGCCATCAACAGGCTCGCCGATGCCCTGACCGGAGCCCTGCGGCCAGGCCGGTCATGAAGCTCGTCTTTGTTCATGGATGGAGTTTCGATGCCCGGTTCTGGTCCCCGGTTCACGAGGCACTCGGCCATCCTGACTCGGTCTTTCTCGATCGCGGCTACACAGGTGCACCCGAAACACTGACCCTGCCCGACGCCCCCTATCTTGCCATCACCCATTCAGCAGGCACGACAGATCTTCTCGCCCGCGACCTCGCAGGATGTCGCGGCATCGTGGCATTCAACAGTTTTGCCCGTTTCACCCGGTCGGAAGATTTTCCCGAAGGTCTTCCTCCCCGTATCCTTTCCCGCATGGCCAGTCGCCTGTCTGATGATCCGGCGGAGGTTGTCACGCAGTTCCGGCAGCAATTCGAGCCCTTCCAGCCCTGCACCACGCTGACACCCGACAGGTTGCAAGACGGACTTGATGCGCTGATCGCGGCCGATGCCAGAGCCGAAGCGCGCCGCTGGGGGGCCAGTCTGACAACAATCAGCGGCACGAATGATCCGCTGGTAACGCCTGCCATGACCCAGGCCGGTTTCCCTCTGGCGAAGACCATGCAACGTGAAGGCGGGCATCTTCTGCCCCTGACCGATCCTGAGGGTTGTGCATCCATCATCCGGGAGTGGCTGGAGCAAGACGCATGAGCGAGGAAGCCAGCCGCCTCGCCCCGATTGCCGCGCGTTTCGACATGGCCGAACATTATGATCAGGCTGCGCGTGTTCAGGCGCTCACGGCTATCGCGCTAGCACAGCGCATTGCCTCGCATGTCACGCCGGACAACCCGCCCCGCCGGATTCTGGAGCTGGGCTGCGGCACCGGGGCTCTCACCCGCCTCCTCCGCGGGCTTTTCCCGGCGGCGGAGATCACCGCCATCGACCTCTCACCCGGCATGATCGCCCGCGCTGCACGCGCCGTGCCCGATATCCGTTATCATGTGATGGATGCCGAGCACCCAACCCTGCCCGGGCCGTTCGATCTCATCTGTTCCAGCTTCTGCATGCAGTGGTTCAGCAATCGGGGAGCCGCCTTTCGTCGACTGGCCCATCTTCTGGCACCGGGTGGGCGACTTGAGGTGACAACGCTGGCTGAAGGCAGCTTTGCCCAATGGCGCGAGGCCTGCGCCGCGCAATCCCTGCCCTGCGGCTTTCCGGATTATCCCACGGCCAGAACGCTTCTGGCTGAACTCCCCCCGTCGCTTCAGGGCGAATGGTCGCTTGAGACGCAGCGTGATCCTGTAGGTTCCGCACGCGCGTTTCTGCTCGACCTCAGGAAAATCGGGGCGACAACGCCGAAGGAGGCCAGCCGCAAGCTGACAGCTTCCGAACTTCGGCGCGTGATGCAGCATTTCGACAGGATGACCAACGAGATGGACTACCAGATCGCTCTCGGCAGCGCCGTAAAGACACGGGGTGTTTTCGTCACAGGCACGGATACCGGGATCGGCAAGACCCTTGTGTCAGCCATTCTCACCCGTGCGCTCGATGCCACCTACTGGAAGCCCTTTCAGACCGGGCTGAGCGATGAAGCAGGCGACACGCATAGCGTCAGCGCGCTTGCCGCCCTCCCCGCTTCACGTGTGATGGCCCCCGCGCATGCCTTTCTCGCCCCGCTTTCACCGCAGGACGCGGCGGCGGCAGAGGGCCGGAAGGTCAACCTGGAGGGCCTGACCCTTCCGGATTGCACAGGGCCTCTGGTGGTCGAAGGCGCTGGCGGGCTGATGGTACCGCTCAATGACGAGACCCTGCTGATCGACTGGGCGGCCACACTGGGCCTCCCGGTCATTCTCGTCACCCGCTCCACACTGGGCACGATCAATCACACGTTGCTCAGTCTCGAAGCCCTGAAGCGGCGCAGTATCGGCATTGCCGGCGTGGTGATGAGCGGCCCCCCGAACGCTGCCAATCGGGCGGCCATAGAGCATTTCGGGCAGGTGCCTGTGCTGGCCGAAATTCCTCTGCTGAACGCCATCACGCCGCAAAGCGTGGCGCAGGAGGCAGAACGCCTGCGCGAAACCCTGAGACTACAGGGTTTCTGACGCAGTCAGCGCCGCTCTCAGCCGGGGAAATACAGGGGCAGATTCTGGTATTGCCAGCCACAGACCCGCCCGCGCTGACCGTTTGCATCCGGCTGGCCTTCATATCCCTCGACCACATTCACCGCCTCGACATAGCCGAGATGCGCCGCGAGTTCCGCCGTCTGCTGTGAGCGCACGCCCGAGCGGCACAGGAACAACACGGGCGTCTCCAGCGACGGCACAAGCTCACGCAGCGAGAGCGCGAAACCATTGGCATCGTAAGGGTCCCAGCTCAGGGTTCTGACATCTTTGTCGAGGGTTGAGAGGTCGGGCAATCCAACCAGCTGCCATTCGCCGGGGGTGCGCACATCGATCAGGACGGCATCCTTTTCTGTCGTCAGGCGTTCCCAGGCAGCTTGTGCCGAAATACAGTCGACCATCGTTTTTCCTCATTTATTTTACATGTCGCGACGTTAAACTCTCAAACCGCAGACGTATAGGATGGAATGTAGATGACCACGCAGACCGTGACCCCCTCCCACGCCACCAGTGTCATTCCGGGCTGGCAGCACCCTTCAGAGGGTATGATCGGCGCCATTGGCGGCACGCCGCTGATCCGTCTGAAGCTGGCGTCGGAAGCGACCGGCTGCGAAATCTACGGCAAGGCCGAGTTCATCAATCCCGGAGGGTCGGTCAAGGATCGTGCGGCTCTGGCTATCATTCTGGATGCCGAGAAGCGGGGCGCCCTCAAGCCGGGCGGTGTGATCGTCGAAGGCACGGCAGGCAATACCGGTATCGGCCTTACCCTCGTCGCCAAGGCCCGTGGCTATCGCACCATCATTGTCATGCCGGAAACGCAGAGCCGCGAGAAAATCGATTTCCTGCGCATGATCGGGGCCGATCTGCGCCTCGTGCCTGCCAAGCCCTTTCGTGACCCCGGCAATTACGTGCATGTCTCCCGCCGTATTGCCGAGGAAACCGACAATGCTGTCTGGGCCAACCAGTTCGACAACACTGCCAACCGCGAAGGCCACCGCACAACCACGGCGCTCGAGATCTGGCAGCAGCTCGATGGTCGTGTCGATGCGTTCACCTGCGCCTGCGGCACGGGTGGTACGCTGGCAGGTGTTGCACTGGGCCTTGGCGAACTGGCCGAGGCGGCAGGTCGCAAGCGTCCCGAGATCGTTCTGGCCGACCCGGAAGGCTCAGGGCTGTATGGTTGGGTCAAATCGAACGATCTGAGTGTTTCGGGCAGCTCGATTACCGAAGGGATTGGGCAATCCCGCGTGACGGGCAATCTGGAGGGCATCACGATTGACGATGCCGAGCGTATTCCCGATGCCGAGGCGCTTGAGCAGATCTTCTCGCTTCAGGACCGTGAGGGAATCTCGCTGGGCGGTTCGGCGGGAATCAACGTGGCGGCAGCGATTCGCGTGGCGAAACGCCTTGGTCCGGGCCATCGTATTGTAACAATCCTCTGCGATGGTGGGGCACGCTACCAGTCCAAGATCTTCAATCCTGAATTCCTGCGGGCCAAAAACCTGCCGACCCCACCCTGGCTCGATTGAGACAGGTTTTCGCAAGTTGTGACGGAATGAAACAGCCCCTTGAAGGGGACATTCGATTCGGACCAATGTTACATTCATGGAAACGACCCCGCACCTTCTCATTGTTGATGATGACCGCGAGATACGCGAGCTCCTCTGCCGCTTTCTCGAGCGCAACCATTTTCGCGTGACCGCCGCACGCGACGGGCGCGAAGCCCGTCGTGCCTGGGCGGCCGGCCATTATCAGCTTGTGGTGCTCGACCTGATGCTCCCTGGCGAAAGCGGGCTCGACATTGCCCGCTGGCTGCGCAGCCAGGACAATGTTCCGATCATCATGCTGACCGCCATGAGCGATGAGACAGACCGTATCATCGGCCTCGAATTTGGCGCTGATGACTATGTGGCCAAGCCGTTCAACCCGCGTGAACTGCTGGCCCGTATCCGTGCCGTGCTCCGTCGTACCGCCGACAGTTCCGACAAGAAGCTTTCGGCCGATTCACGCATGATCCGCTTTTCGGGCTGGACCCTTGAGCCTGCGCGCCGTCGCCTGCTCAACCCGGACGGTGCTGAAGTGCCGCTGACGGGTGGCGAATATGACATGCTCCTGGCGTTTCTCGAACGCGCCAACCGTGTCCTGACACGTGACATGCTGCTGGAAATGCTGCGTGGCCGACAGGCCGGGCCGTTCGATCGCGCCATTGACGTTGCGGTGAGCCGTCTGCGCCGCAAGCTGGAGGATGACGGGCGCAACGCCCAGATGATCAAGACGGTACGCGGGGGCGGCTATGTTCTGGCCGCCGATGTCGAACGCCTCTGACACCGTGATCCACCTCCTGCCGCGCTCATTGCGAGCGCGCACCAATCTGCTTCTGATTGCAGGGCTTTGCGTGGTTCAGGCGGCCGGCCTGACCATCCATGCCCTCGATCACCTCAATATTGCCGACCGGGCGGAGATGCATGACAACGAGCATCATGCCTTTTCGATCTATCATACGCTGGTCGAACTTCCGCCCGCTGACCGTCAGGCCGGGCTCGATGCGATAGAAATCCCCTCGAATTTCAAGATCGTTCTCGACACCAGACCGGACACTCGTTTCCCCAATTCGTTCATACCCCTGCCATTCGCCATGAACCCCATGATGCGCGGCAATCCGCCTTCCGAGCGGCAGGAGGAAGGGGGATTTCCCCCACCGGGCGACATGGGCGGTGAAGGACACACTCCCTTCCCCTTCGAGGGGATGCCCCCCCCTCCGGCAGGTTTCGATCCTGGCGTTTCCGAGGAGCGGAGACCACCGCCCTTCATGCCCCCGGCCCTTTCGGGCATCGGCATGCTGCCTGCGCGTCTGCGCCCGCAACGCATGGTGATGGGCCATAAACCCGGCACGCGCCATTATGCAATGTCGCTGCAGATGCCCGATGACCATCGCTGGCTGGTTATGAACTACACGGTGCGGCCGCCCAATCCGTTTGGCTCACCCACCTTCATGATCTCGTTTGCCCTGATGACGATCTGTGGAGGCGGCCTGATTCTCTGGGGTTCGCTCCGGCTCATCGCCCCTGTCGCAACGCTTGCCAATGCTGCCACGGCACTCGGTCGTGATGTTCATACGCAGCCATTACCTGAATCCGGGCCAACCGAGATCCGTCAGGCTGCAATGGCCTTCAACACGATGGCAGCGCGTATCCGGCGTTTCGTCACGGATCGTACCCTGATGCTCACCGCCATCGGCCATGACCTGCGCACACCCATCACGCGCCTGAAGCTGCGTGCTGAATTCATCGACGATGACGAGTTGCGTGAGAAGTTCCTGGCCGATCTGGACGAGATGGAAAGCATGGTTGCTGCGACCCTCGCTTTTGGGCGTGACAGCTCGACCCAGGAGCCCATGACTGCTCTGGATCTGGGCGCACTTTTGCAGACCATCGCGGATGAAGCGGCCGAGGCCCGCCCCGACCTTGCCGATCAGGTAAGCTACCACGAGCCCGATCATGCGATCCGCATCAAGGCACGTTCGCTGGCGCTCAAACGCGCCCTGACCAACCTCGTCATGAATGCGCTCAAATACGGTGGTTCCGCCGCAATCAGCGTGACCTGCGCCCGTGGGCCGGGTCAGGAAAAGAACGTCTGTATCCGCATCGACGATAACGGCCCCGGCCTGCCGCAGGAAGATCTCGAGCGTATGTTCGAACCCTTTGTGCGTGCCGAAACCAGCCGCAACCGAGAAACCGGCGGCACCGGCCTTGGTCTGGCCATCGCCCGCTCTACCGTGCGCGGTCAGGGCGGGGATGTCACCCTTATCAACCGCCCCGAAGGAGGGCTGCGCGCAAGCGTCATCCTGCCTTTGTAAGCAATCCAGGCTCGGCACGGACACGGCGGCCTTTCCCTGCCCTTCAGCTTGATGACCGGCAAACTCGGTCAGAGGGTGCGCTACGGGCACCGCAGGGCGCGGCGCGCGCACTCTGCGTCAGCCATGCGCTTACTGCCTTTTCGGTGGCAAGTTCTGCGGCAGGAGTCAGTAACCACTCGACCTGGCTCGCCTCGTTATTCAGTCGAGTCCTGAGGCGCGCCTCTGGCGGGGTGCGGGGCAGCGCCCCGCATCATCTATTGCCTAGCGTTTGACAGTTCGCACCGCCAGGGTCCCCGCTCCCTGGATAAGTCCCACAAGGAGGATCAGCACAGCCACCACAGCGAACATGATGGTGGTGTTGAAGCGTTGATAGCCGTAGCGGATGGCCAGATCACCCAGACCGCCCGCACCGATCGCCCCTGCCATGGCCGAGGCGCCGACCAGGGTGATGGCGGTGACAGTCAGCCCTGAGAGCAATCCGGGCAGGGCTTCGGGAATCAGCACATAACGGATGACCATCCAGCGCGTTCCGCCCATGACACGCACAGCCTCGATCAGCCCGGGCTCTATCTCCTGAAGGGAAATTTCAGCAATACGGGCGAAATAGGGAATGGCTGCAATCGAGAGCGGCACAATGGCCGCCAGCGTACCCAGAGACGTACCGGCAATCAGCCGCGTGACCGGTATGAGCAGGACCAGCAGGATAATGAACGGAATGGCCCGGATGGCGTCGATCAGCCAGCCGATGGGGTAGCCAAGCCACGGCACATCATACAGGTCCTTGCGACGGGTTGCGATCATCAGCACGGCAAGAGGCAGGCCAAACACAAGGGCCACCAGTGTCGAGGCTGCAACCATTTCCACCGTCTGGAGGGTGGAATCGATGATGAGCTTACCGATCAGCCGGTACATAGCCGAGTATCTCCGTCACATGGGCCTGCTGGTCGAGATAGAGGCTGAGCGATGGGCTCAGCGGCGCGGATAGGGCCAGGATCATGTCGGTCAGGGGTTCTCCCCCGCAATCGAGCGCCCCGCCCTGCACAAGCGTGATATCCTGGTCGAAACGACGCGTGAGTTCTGACAGAAACGCCGTGCAGGCAGCCTCTGCGCCAAGCACGACACGCAGCAGGGTTCTGTCTCCGGGGCGCGGATCGGGCGAGAGCTTCTCACGGACATAGGCCGGCAGGGTCGGTCGGATATCGGCCAGAAGCCGCTCCAGACGCTCATCACCGCGACTGTCACGCAGCAAGGTGGCCATCGTGCCGTTTTCGATCAGCGAGCCATGATCGAGCACCAGCACGCGATGGGCAAAACGTCGTACAACATCCATTTCATGCGTGATCAGGATGATCGTCAGGCCCAGATCACGGTTGATCTGCGCCAGCAATTCGAGAATGGAGGACGTCGTGTGCGGATCGAGGGCAGATGTCGCCTCGTCGCACAGAAGCAACGAGGGTGAATTAGCAAGGGCACGCGCAATGCCCACACGCTGCTTCTGACCGCCTGACAATTCGGAGGGGCGCTTGTGCCCGTGCCCTTCAAGCCCGACCAGCGTCAGGAGCTCCGCCACGCGTGGGGCAATCCGAGCACGGGGCCAGCCGGCAATTTCGAGCGGCAGGGCAATGTTTCCCGCCGCATCGCGTGAATCGAGCAGGTTGAAATGCTGGAACACGAGCCCGACCTTGCGGCGCACCGCCACGAGGTCGCGTTCGGGCAGGGCAGCGAGATCGGCTCCGTCGAGCAGGATTCGCCCTTCCGAAGGGCGCTCAAGCGCACAGAGGCAGCGCAGCAGCGTGGATTTTCCGGCGCCGGAGCTGCCGATCACACCGATGATCTCGCCTTTATCGACCTGAAAACTGATATCGCTCAGAGCGGTCTGCGTCCCGAAACGGCACGACAGACCCGAGACATCAAGAAGCGTCATGAAAACGCAGGGATGACAGTATTGGCGTAAACATCAATGAGCGCCTGACGGATATTGGGCTGCTGATAGGCGCTGACCAGCGGCTTTACCCAAGGGGCCTGCACATCATCGGTGTTGACGGCAATCACGCAGATATAGGGATTGTCCTTCACGCCCTCGCGCGCCAGCCGCTCATGCACCACATCGACCCCGGCCTTGTGCGCCCAGTCGGTGTTGATCACCGCGGCATCCAGATCCGGCAGGGCACGCCCCACCACCCCGGCATCCAGCTCGCGTATCGTGAATTCATGCGGATTCTCGGTGATGTCCAGCGGCGTCGGCAGCAGGCCCGCAGATGGCGACAGCTTGATGAAGCCCAGTGTCTGAAGCAGCAGCAGCGCACGCCCTTCATTGCTCGGGTCATTGGGCACACCGATCACGGCCCCCTTGGGGAGGGCGGCGAGCGTTTTCCATTTGCGCGAATAGAGGCCGATCGGTGCGACATACGTATCCCCAACAGGGGTAATACGGTAGCCATGCGCGTCGCACTGCGCCTTGAGAAACGGCTTGTGCTGGAAGGAATTGGCATCGAGGTCGTGCGACGCCAGCGCCTCGTCCGGTGTCGAGTAATCAGAGAACGTGACGATCTTGAGCGCCAGCCCCTGCTTCTGCGCGTTCTGGCTGACCAGACGCCAGATATCCTCATCCTCGCCCGCCATGATTCCCACACGGATGGGCTTGCCTTCAGCATGGGCGCCGCGCAGGCTTAGAGCCATGGACGCACCAAGAAGCGAGGACAACACCGTACGACGCGGGAGCGAGGCGAGGGACATGAGAAAGATATCCGGTTCCTGGCGCGAGCCGATAAATTAAACGATTTTTATTCGTTAATAATATCAGTCTCGACGCATTCAACGATTGATCTGTGTCTTATACAGAACGCTCGATAAAGCAATGTTCCATCGCGTTCGAATGGCTCACCCCTTCGTTCCAGTCCCTGATACTATCCCGCTGATCCTCTCCGAAAATCATGGCTCGGCCATTCGGGGTCATATGTTGGGGGTACAGGAGAGGCTCCCATCCCGTCGCTCGACCACAGGCAGGTTCTGCATCACCGCATGTTTCACCGCGGCATAGTCCCTTGCATGAGGCCGACCTGAAGGATTGCTGTAAGAAGAGACGCAGCGAAATGCGCATTCCATCCAAGGTCACGCCATGCTGACGTTCTTCTATTATGTTGCCGCCGCCTTTGCAGAGATTGCAGGCTGCTTTGCCTTCTGGTCCTGCCTGCGGCTGGGGCGATCGATGCTCTGGCTTGTACCCGGCATGGCGAGCCTCATGTTTTTTGCCGCTCTGCTGACACGTATAGACAGCGACAGCGCGGGCCGCGCCTTTGCAAGTTATGGCGGCATCTACATCGTGGCGTCGCTGCTCTGGATGTGGCTGATCGAAAGCCGGCTGCCCGATCGGTGGGATCTGCTTGGCGCCACCATATGCCTTCTGGGTGCCGGGGTTATTTTATGGGCGCCGCGCTCGACATGATTCGGTTCTTGAGCCATTGACCTGAGGTCTGCCCCACCCGGAGTCGCCTCTTGTTTCACGCCCTCTACCAACGCACCCTGGCACTGGCGGCCTCACGTCATGCCAGCTGGTGGCTGTTTGCCGTCGCTTTTGCCGAGGCCTCTTTCTTCCCGATCCCGGTCGACCTGATGTTGATCCCGATGATTTTGGCGGCCCGTGAGCGCGCTTTCAGGCTTGCGGCGATCTGCACGGTCGGATCGGTCACCGGGGCGATGCTCGGCTGGGTGATCGGCGCCATGCTGCTTCAGCACGTCGCGCTACCCATCGTTCATTTCTATCATGCCGAGCATACACTGGCCGTCATGCAGGAGAAGTTCCGCCAGTATGGTGTGGCCATCATTCTGCTCAAGGGGCTGACACCCATTCCCTTCAAGATCGTCACGATCGCAGCAGGTGCAGCGCATTTCGCAATCCTGCCGTTTATCGCAGCCAGTCTGGTCACGCGCGGGGCGCGCTTCTTTCTGGTTGCGACCCTGCTCTGGTTCTACGGTGCACCTATCCGCGATTTCATCGAACGCCGCCTGACCCTCGTTCTCGCAGGCTTTCTCTTTCTCATCATCACTGGCATTCTGGCTGTCACCCTTTTGTAGACCGAATGAGGATTGTCGCCATGCCCAACCAGATTGCCGTCGTCACAGGCGCCGGAGCCGGTATCGGGCGGGCCACCGTGCGTATGCTGGCGTCCTATGGCTTCGACATTGCCCTGATTGGTCGAAACGAGCAGCGGCTTCAGGACGCCGCTCAGGAACTCGAGGCAAGCGCGGTGCGCACCCTCACCCTGCAGGTGGATGTGTCAGACGCTGCAGCGCTCGCCCAGGCAGCAGAGCAGGTCGAGCGCAATCTGGGTCCGATCACGGTCTGGATCAACGCAGCGGGCGTTACCGCCATCGGCCCGGTCCTGTCGCTCGATGAGGCCACATTGCGCCGGGTGACCGACGTGACCTATCTCGGCTCCGTTTTCGGCACGCAGGCAGCGCTGGCCTGCATGCGCCGCCGTGGCAGCGGCACGATCGTCAATCTGGGTCTGGCTCATCCGTTGCGCGGCCTGCCCTTGCAATCTGCCGTCAATGGCGCTCATGCGGCAATCAGTGCCTTTTGCGACAGTGTCCGCCCGGAAATCCGCGCACTTTCCGATCGCATCGACCTGACGGTCGTGCATCTGCCCTCCATCAACACGACAAGACTGGGCTGGAGTCGTAACCTCTCGGGTCATACCCTCAAGCCAGTCGGGCGCATCTACGAGCCCGAGATTGCAGCCCACGCGATCTGTCAGGCTGTCCTGGGCCATCATCGTGACATCTGGGTTGGGGCATCATCCATTCTGCCAAGCCTGATCAATGGGCTTGCCCCTTCGCTGCGCGACCGCTTTCTGGCGCGCAAGGGTTTCAAGGCACAATTTGGCGCCGGCGCACCGGAAGACGCACCGGACTCCTTTGTGGAAAGCGTCGAGGGCGCTTACGCAGCGCACGGCCCCTATGAGGGAATTCCGCTCCGCGAACAGGGTCGCAAGCCGCTGCTGCTGACAATTCCGCGGCGTATCGGTCTGGGTGCGTCCCTGCTGGGTCTGGCCGGGATCGTGGCCTTGTGGCGCGCTGCACGGGGCAAGAACTGACGCCACGCCCCGTCTCCTGAAAGCCTTGCCTCCCTGATTGTCAGCAAACTGACAATCAGGGTTGTCATGCCTAGCTCGGTCGGCGGCTGGTGTTCGTCGACATGATCGCACGATGATGCTTGAGGCCATTGACCAGCTTCTCGGCATCTTCCGGCCCGAACACCAACCCGACCGGCCCGAATGCCGGGTGCTGGAAGGCCAGCGTCGAGCCCTCGGTCAGGGCATCGATCTGGAGCGCCCAGTTCGTGCTGTAAACCGGCAGGAATGGCGCATTGCCGATGGGGGGCTGAGCCTGCCCGGCCGTCATGGCAAAACGTACCCGTCCGAGGCTGGCAATCAGCTGGCTCAGCTGGTCGAGGGTCAGGTCGATTTCCCCTTCCAGGCCGCTCCCTTCAAGAAAGCGCAGCGTCGCCCCTGTGCCATCATCTTTCTGCACAACCTGCATTCTCGCACCCATGTCGTGATCGTCCTCTTTCCGGGTTTTCAGATCAGTTTAGTGGCGTATGGATCCATCCAGCCTCGGCCCACCAACCGTGATGACGCAGGCTGGCAACGGCACGCATCGCCTCAGGCATATCTTCATATAGCCCGAAACAGGTCGCGCCCGAACCGCTCATGCGTGAAAAGAGGCAGGATTCGGTGTCGGCAAGGGCTGCCAGCACATCACCGATAACCGGGTAAAGCGTGATCGCAGGGGGTTGAAGGTCATTCGATGTCGCTGCCAGCGCCGCGCACATGGCATGAACATTCTCCCAGCATACGGGCAGACTGGCTGGCGGTCGAAACCCCGCGCCTGATTCCTTCCATGCCTTGAATACGGCGGGCGTCGGCACGGCAATACCGGGATTGACCAGCAACATGGCACAACGCGGCAAGACCGGCGCAGCCACCAGCGTCTCGCCGATACCCTGCATGCGCTGTGTCTTCTGAGCCAGACAGACAGGCACATCAGCCCCCAACCCTGCCGCAACCGTGGCAAGATCAGCCGATTCACACGACCATGCCTGAGAGAGAAGGCGAAGTGCAGCAGCAGCGTCGGCCGAGCCACCGCCGATGCCCGAAGCGACAGGGAGGTTCTTGGTCAGGCGCATATGCCAGTCAGGGGTCGTGGATGGCACCGCGGCAGCTTCGCGCAAGGCCGCGGCGGCACGGAGCACCAAATTATCGGGACCAGCATCCAGCCCGGCCCCGAAGGGCCCATCGATAACGAGACGGCCTTTTTCGCCGGGTAAAGCCGGTGCCTCCAGAACCAGACGGTCGGCCGTGTCTGCGAAAACGGCCAGCGAATCCAGCTCATGGTAACCGTTTTCACGTCGACCCGTGACATGGAGAAACAGGTTGATCTTGGCGCGGGCGCTGGAGTGATCGGGGGTCATGCCGTCTGGGCTCATGGTCTGTCTCATCGTGACGGGGGGATGGGCCGACCACGCAAAACAGGCAAATCAGGCCCATTGGCGAGCGCAGCCTCGATCAGGGCCTTCGTTTCCGGCTCGGGCTTGTTGTTGAGCGCCTGGCTCCACTGGTCGCGCGCTTCGAGCTGGCGCCCCTGATACCAGTAGGCTACGCCCAGATGATACGCGATTTCGGCGTCGCCCGGCGCGGCATTGACGGCGGAGAGCAGAAGCGGAAGCGCCTGCGCCAGATCACCATTCTGCTTGAGAAGCGCCCAGGCATAGCTGTCACGTATCTCGGCGTCATCCGGCGCAAGGTCCATGGCGTGACGGAGCAGCTTGAGCGCCTGCTCCGGTCGCTCGCCATGCAGCACATCGGAGTAACCCGCATAATTGAGCAGCATTGGCTCCGAAGGTGCAAGCGCAAGCGCCCGATCGAGATCGGCCTGCGCCTTGTCGCGCCGGCCCATATGATCCCACGCCATCGCGCGCCCAAGCAGCAACGGCCAGACCCGTGCCTCCATGACGCTGACATGATTGAGCGCCCGCGTATAGGTATCCACCGCGGCCTGATACGCACCAAGCTGGTCCTGCGTGGCACCCAGTTCGTTGAGGATATCGGGGTTATCGGGATTGGCCCTGGCCACACGCTCAAGCGCTCGCAAGGCTGCCTTCAGGTCATGCCGTTTGAGGGCGATCTGAGCCTGCGCGTGGTCTGACAGGGGGGCCAGCGGATCATCATCTGCCACATGGTCGAGTGCTGTCTGGGCCAGGTCGGCCTGACCATCGTTGCGAAGTTCCTCGGCCAGAAGAATCTTCGCCAGGGTCAGATCCGGCCGGAGCAGCAAGGCCTGACGCAGGAGCAGGATCTTGAGCTGCCGGATATCCTTCAGCTTGTCATCATTCTGATCGCCCTGATCGGCGGGGCTCACAGTCCCCTCCTCATTACGGTCACGGCTGTTGGTGTCCCCCAGAAGGGTGGTGATACCAACATAGAATTCCGCCAGCCCCTGGGAGGGGTCAAATCTGGTGCCGAGTTCCTGCGGGCGCAGCCGGTCAGCCACAAGCTGGAACGCAGGCAGTACCCCACCGACCTGATGCAGTCTTTTGATGGCAGCGTCACGGTGGTGCCTGAAGGCCAGCCAGTCCGCTTCGAACTGCATCGTCTGTACCCGCAGAAGGGGGGGCATGGATCCGGCGCTGGCATCCAGGCGAGCAAACAGCCCATCGGTGCGGGCCTGGTTGCGCAGCGAAGCGATACGCGCCTGTTGCAGCAAGGCGAGATAGGCCACCGGGTCGAGCGAGGCCGTGGATTGTGCCGGACGGCTGACATCATCCTGCGTGGGGGAGGCCCCGTACTGGCACCAGTCCAGCAACCCCTGTCCAGCCAGACGCAGGAAACCCTGAGAGGCCTTGCTATGCAGGGAGAAATAGGCTGCTGCGTCTTTCCACTGCCTGTCACGAAAGGCTGCAGTCCCCATCACGATGCGTGAGAGGCTCTCCTTTGGCAGAAGGCGCGCCAGCGTCAGAGCGTGACCGGCAGCTTCCTCGCCTGCATCCATGGCGTTGTAGCGCAGGGCCATGAGCATGAAATCCGGCTCGCGATAGCCGTGCATCACGGCACCGAACAATGCCTGCGCCGCATCGGGAATATTGTTGCGCTGAACCGACACGATACTACCCAGCAGACTACCCGTGAGCGACCAGGCCGGGGTGGCGGCCCCCCGCACCTGAAAGGCTCCGGCCTGATGGTCGCGTACCGATGGGGTCGCCTCGGCCGCATGAGGGGCAGCGCCCGGCACCATCGCGAGGGGCATGGCTGTCAGACTGGCGAGAAGAACGCGCCGGAGCGGAGAGTGCTTGGTTTGCATCGTGCGGCAATCTAGACTGAACGCGAGCAGACACCAAACTGATAAGATATGATGCCTCTTTCCCTGTCCGGTCAGGACCAGTCCGAAATTCTCGCCCTGCTGGAGCTCTACCGGGAGTGGGGGGTGGATTGCCTTCTGGATGAGACCCCGCCCCAAAGGCTCGATCGTCCCGCCTCGCTCACAGCACGACCGTCAGGACGCGCCGCTACCGGGGGTAATAGCCGCGCGGGTGACCGTGCGCATGGCGGCGCACAGGGCAGTGCTGCGCCGACGATCACAGCACGTGCCGCGCCGGTCGACCCTGAAACGGCGCGCCTGTGGGGTGTGGAGACCTTTCCGGAGTGCGGCCTGTCACGCACCGCCTCAACCAGTGTCCGGCCTCATATCGTGCCCGACGCGAAGCTGATGCTCATTGGCGATGCGCCCGACGCCGATGAAGACCGGTCGGGCGATGTGTTTGCCGGAGAGACTGGCAAATTGCTCGACATGATCCTGCCTAGCATCGGGCTTGAACGCCATGCGCTTTCGCAGGCACCTGCCCTTCCCTGGCGTCCGCCGGGCGGGCGTGCTGTCTCGACCATCGAAGGCCGAGAATGTCGTGCCCTGCTCAATGCGGTCATTGCTCGCGCTCGGCCGGAGCGACTGATTCTCCTTGGACCGACCCCTCTGCGCATTCTCGTTGATGAACAGGCGAGCGTGGCACGCTCACGAGGCGCGTGGATCACTTTGCGACTCGACAATGGCCATGACGTTCAGGCGCTCGTTCTGCAGCATCCCCAGCAGATGATTGCGAGTGCCCGTGCCCGCCGGGAGATGTGGAAAGACCTTGTTTTCATGGCAGAAAGCCTCGACGCTGCGGGCTGACACGGACAGTTGCAAAGCCTTAATAAAAAAAATTGATTTTTGCCCGGAAAAACGCGGTTTTTAGCCTGTATCCCTCTGGTAGAATTCAGCAAACAATCTTAGAATAGCGAACTCCTTTGGTGTGACCTTTCGGCCACTCTTGCTTTGACATGCAAGAGGGGCTACGAGCATCCCCACCATGCGAGGAATTTCTTATTTCGCGTCGAGTAATAGCGCCCGTGCTTTCATGCTGTGCGCGATGCTTGTGGCGGGAGCGACGTTCAACCCGCTTCGTGCCCAGGAAAGCAAACCGACGCTTAACCCTGCCGATCATGACAATGCCCAGAGCGAGGAAACGGCGTTTGCTACGCCGCGATCCTACACGCCTGGGGGTTCGAATGGTCTTCCCCATCCCCTTACCGCGTCAGATGCCGCGCTGCTGAAAGAGGCGTTCCGCGCCCAGCGTGCCGGTGATTTCGAGACCGCCATTGCCCGTTCCCGTGCTGCCCATGATGGCATCCTGATGGGTGACCTTCTGGCGGAGCGCTATCTCAACCCAGCCTATCACCCACAGCCGGTACAACTGCGCCTGTGGCTCAAGACCTTTTCAAGCCTTGCCGATGCAGGTGCCATACAGAACCTGCTGGTCTCACTTAGCCCCAAGGGCAGCGTGACCCTGCAGAATTTCCCAACGTCTCTTGCCCCTTCGGATACCGCGTCAAACGCAACGACAGGGACGACAGACCCGCTTTCTCACCTTCTCAACCGTAATCCCCTGCTGGACCGTACCGTGAGCGAGCGTGTTTCGTGGGGGCTCAAGGGCGGTCAGAGCGCTGTCAAACTTATCGATTCCACCCCAGGCATGACGCCGCTCTATGCGGCGCAGCTCAAGGCAGAAGTCGCTCTGGGCATGTTGAGTGCCGGTGAAACCGGGTTTGCCCTGCAAACGGCCCGAAAAGGGTTTGCCCAGAGCGAAAGCCAGCTTGGCTATGCCGGTTACGTGGCTGGCCTTGCCGCCTGGCGTCAGGGCGAACTGAGCGATGCGGCCCAGCTTTTCGAGCAGGCCTCACGCGCTCGGACGACCAATAACGACATTCGCGCTGCCAGCGCCTACTGGGCGGCTCGTGTGCATCGTCATCTGCCGGGCCCTGCCACTCTGGCAACGTCGTGGTTGCAGCGCGCGGCGGCTGAACCCGGCACATTCTATGGCATCCTGGCGAGACAATCCCTTGGGCTGCATCATGCTGGCAAGATCGCTGCCAGCACAGAGGACGCCACGGCAGGAAATGCCACGGCGCTTCAGTCAGATGAGACCGCGCTCCAGAATCCGATCCCGGTGATGGGTGAAATCGATATCGATGCCGTAGCCGCCACGCCGCAGGGACCGCGCTTGTTCGCCCTGCTTCAGATTGGCGAAACAGCCCGTGCGGAAGCCCTGCTGCGCCGTATGTGGCCCGACATCGTTTCCGATACCGCACTCTGTCATTCCGTGCAGCTGGTTGCCGCTGCGGCCGGCCTGCATGACTTGTCAGAGCAGATTGCCACCATCCTTGGCTCACGCGACGGGCGTCCGGCCCATCTGGCCGGGTTCCCCACCCCGCAGCTTTCGCCACGTCATGGTTTCAAGATGGACCCGGCGCTCGTCTATGCCCTGACGCGTCTGGAATCGAATTTCGATCCGAAGGCGTCATCGAGTGCCGGCGCACATGGCCTGATGCAGATCCGCCCCCTGACGGCGAGCTTTGTGAGCGGGCCCAAACCTGCTCTCGACTCCCACGGCGTCGCAATCATCAACGTCCCCGCCGATATGGTCGGTCGCCTGCACAACCCGGCGGTCAATCTCGAAATCGGCCAGCTTTACGTTCAGTATCTGGCTGGCCTTTCAGAGCGTTCCGACACAGCACCCAAGGGAGGCGATCTGATCCACACCCTTGCCTCCTACAATGCCGGGCCGGGTGCGATCGCGCGCTGGGAAAGCGGCACGCCTCACGAGGCAGAGCTGGCCCATGATCCACTTCTCTTCATGGAGCTTCTCCCCAACGGCGAGACGCGTGACTACGTCCATCACGCTTTTACCTATCTTTGGATTTATGCCGACAAGCTCGGCCTGCCCGCGCCGTCGCTCCATGCTCTGGCCCACGCCCAGTGGCCAGCCTTCGCCGAGGAACAGGAAATCGCCAGCGCGCGGCCAGTGACCTATCACTGAAGGTCTCAGGTCGTCAGGCGTCGCCTGACCTCCACGACTTGATGCCTGCCTCAGACAGGCAAGCGGCTCATGATGAGGGCGATGCCGGAATACGGTGTCGCCCTCAGTCTTTTCCCAACGTTTCCATTCTGATGATCCGCGCCCCAAGCGTCTCGAGAAAGAGGCTGTCATGGGACGAGAGCAGGATACAGGCCGATCGCGCTGTTTCTGCCAGCAGCATCATCAGATAATCGCGTGAGGCTGCATCGAGCCCGTTGCCCGGCTCATCCATCAATAATAGCTGCGGTGTGCCTATAAAAGCCGAAGCGATGAGCATCTTACGCCGCGTTCCGAGCGACAGCGCGTCATAGCGCTTGTCGAGATGCGGCGTGAGACCGAACCCCTCGATCAGATCCGGCGAGACATCGGGCGCCTTGCGTGCCCAGGCACACAGGGCCATGAGGTCGCGCCCGGTCATGAACGGATAGACCGCCCCTTCGTCCGGGACATAGGCAAGGCATGATTTGGCTGCGACGGACTGGCGAGCGAGGTCATGTCCCGCGATCATCACCCGGCCCTTCTGCAGTTTTGCGACCCCGGACAAACCACGAAGCAGGGTTGATTTCCCCGTGCCGTTGCCGCCCCAGAGCCCATGCAGACCCACACCCAGTGCGAAGGTCACCGAAGAGAATACGGGCCGTCCCTTATAGGCCATCTCCAGGTCGGTGCAGAGCAGTCTATCGGTCATGCGAAAGCCCCAAAGAGGATGACTGAAATCCACAGCGCGGAAAGGGCGAGCGCAGGCATGGGCCGCCAGCGTGGATCGATCTGGATGGTCGCTCTCAACGCCGAAATCAGGAGCAGATAGGAGGCGAGCACGAGGAGCGCGCCCAGCAGCGAGATCAGTCCATGCAGCACGAGAGGCAGCAGACAAAGCAGCCCCGGGATCACAAACAAACCCACTACGAGGCCAATATCGCTTCTGACCCAGAAGAACCGCGGGAGAGGCAAGGCCAGACAGAATCCCGAGGCCTGCTCATGCGCTTCGGCAAGCGCAGCGAAAGGCACCAGACTGCCTTGCGCGATGAGCCCCATGGCTACGATCTCGACGGGCATGGAGCGGGAATCGTAATCAAAGCCATGCAGAAGCGCCCATAGGGCAACCGGCAGGACCCAGACGATCAGCATCACACCGGGCGTTGTGTTACCGCGCTCGATACAGCACCGTATCTGTAGACGCAGGATCGGGTTCAGGCGGCTCAGCCCTTTGAGGGAAAACGTTGAGATCCGGCGTGCGTACCGCGCGGCGCCGTTCCAGTCCCCCAGACGCGCACTCAGGCGCAGGCCTGCCCCGGCAATGAGAACTGGCAAGGCGAGCATCGACAGGGCGGCGCCAGACGCCGCCATACCACACACCATCGCGAGTGCCGCATCGGCCATTAGGACGAAGAGCACCAGAACTGGCGCAGCTTCGATACGAGCGGCCTGCACCATGATGGTCAGCCCCGTAAAAACCAGGCCTCTCATTATATAGAGTAGAACAACCATCGAGGCCTTCAGACCGATCAGCGCAAGGCCGACCGGCAGGGGCAGCAGCAGGGGGAGATCGAGCAGGAAGGCAAGCCCTGCGGCAATCGCCAGACGCTCGCTCAGTGTGATGGGCAGGCTGTCCAGATAGCCGCGAAAGGGTCCGCCACGCAGGATCGGCCGCAGCCCCTCCACCCAGAGCAGGGCGCTGATCTGCGCAAAAGCCATTGCCCCGAGATGCAGGCCGATTGCCTTCGGAAAAACTCCCGGCGTGGCGAACAGCAAAACCAAGAAATGCGCCGCCCGCACCAATAGGGCGACGATTGGCAGGGCCGGGGAAAGGAAAACAATGACAAGCAGCCCGAGCCAGCGCTGCATGAGACGCGTCTTGCCCGCATGCAGCAGGTAACGCAGTCTCAGGCGGAAGAAGGCAGAAAGGCTGCAAGGGGCAACAGCCATGCGCGTCGGAAGGGATTTCGCCGAATGGGAAGAGGACGGTGTCGCGTGCTCTGTCGTCACGTTCTTCCCTCACGCCATCCAGAGGCCAGAGCGCTAGACTGAACCTCAGTTTTCAGCCAGGACCTGTCGGCTTGCGCGCACCTTGGTCACCCGGCGCTGCTCCATTTCAACCACCTCGAACAGCCAGCCCGCAAAAACCACCTTGTCGCCCTTGGCGGGAACGCGACGCAGCAGAGCGAGTATGGCCCCGGCCAACGTATGATAGCTGCCCGCAGCCGGCAGATCGGGCAGATCCAGCACCGAGCGCACCTCATCGGCAGGCATGAAACCATCGAGCACATATTCGTCGCGCTGCTGCGGATTCTCACGCTCGGTCTTGTTCTTCTCAGCGCTTTCATCGCCCACGATCGCCTCGAAGATATCAGACGGTGTCACGATGCCCTCGAATGAGCCGTATTCATCCAGCACGAAGGCAATGCCGAGACGCTCGCCACGCATCCGCTCGATCATGTCCTGTGCCGTGAGGCTATCGGGTACAACGATGGGCTGGCGCAGGGCCGCTTCAATGGAAATCGGCAGTCCCTGAAGCAGACGATCCATCAGGTCCTTGGCCAGCACCACACCCACAGGATGATCCACATCGCCCTCGCAGACGAGAATACGTGTGTAGGTGGACTGGCGTAGCTTCACGATCAGTGCATCGCGGCTTGCGTGCCGGTCGACCCAGAACAACTCGTTACGCGGGGTCATGATGGCACGCACAGGACGATCAGCCAGACGAAGCAGGCGCTCGATCATGATGCGCTCTTCGGTCTCCAGCACTCCGGCCTGGGCACCTTCTGCCAGAATGGCGCGCAACTCTTCCTCGGTAATGGCGGCACGGGTCAGGCCGCCCACCCCGAATACGCGCAGCACGAGATTCGATGTGCCGCTCAGCAGGGCCACAATCGGACGTGAAATGGTGAGCAGGGCAGAAAGGATGAAGGAAAGTCTTGCCGCCATTTTTTCGGGCTGCTGAAGCGCCAGTTGCTTGGGCACGAGTTCGCCAAACACGAGCATGGCGAAGGTAATGGCCATCACCACAATGCCAATCGACAATTCATTGGCGAAGGGCCGCAGCATGTCGCTGCGTCGTATCAGCAGGGCCAGATCCTCTTCAATCTGGCTGCCGCCGAAGGCACCTTCAAGAATCGAGACGAGCGTCATGCCGATCTGCACGGTGGGCAGAAAAGCATGGGGCTCATCAGCCAGACGCAACGCCCGCTCTGCGCCACGCACCCCACGCTTGACCAGCGCCGCAAGCCGCGGCCGCTTGGCCGAGATCAGCGCCATTTCACCCATGGCGAAAATGCTGTTCAGGGCAATGAGAAGACAGATGACCAGAATGGGGGTGAGCATGGGGCCCTTCGTTCAGAAAAAAGAAAAGGCGGACATACATAGCGTATGTCCGCCCCCTTAGGATAAGGCGCTCATGCCTGTCTTGACCAGTATGCAGGGCATGGTTGCCCTGCCCTGCAGAGACCGGTCCGGACGCAACGCCCGTTAGTCAGCGGCGTCAGCAACCTCGACCGGCTTTTCCTCGGCCTTGTGGACGCGCACACGCGGGCCACGGGCCGGCTTGCGGGATTCGAGCAGGGTTACCTGCTCGGCCACCTGAGCCTCGTACTTGTATTCCGCCGGGCGCTGCTTCTCGAGCGAGATCTCGGGGACCATCGGCTTTTCGGTCTCAGGGCCGAACAGCGCAACCTTCGCGATGTGCCAGGGGCGCTTGACCGCATCCATGACGGCTGTGGACTCGTAGCCTGAATGAACCATGCAATCGGCGCATTTTTCGTAAGCGCCGGTGCCGTACTGTTCCCAGGCCGTATCGTCCATCAATTCCTTGAACGTCTTGGCATAGCCTTCGCCCAGCAGGTAGCAGGGACGCTGCCAGCCAAACACGGTACGAAGGGGCTTGCCCCAGGGCGTGCAGTGATAGTTCTCGTTGCCAGCCAGGAAGTTCAGGAAGAGCGGCGACTGCGTGAAGCGCCACTTCTTGCCCTTGCCCAGACGGAAGATGTCACGGAAGAGCTGCTTGGTCTTCTGGCGATTCAGGAAGTGCTCCTGATCGGGCGCACGCTCATAGGCGTAGCCCGGTGCCGTCATGACGCCATCAACGCCAAGCGCCATGACCTCATCGAAGAACCGTGCCACGCGCTCGGGCTGCGCACCGTCAAACAGCGTGCAGTTGATCGAAACGCGGAAGCCGCGCTCCTTCGCCTTGCGGATGGCTGCGACCGCGCGCTCGTACACGCCTTCCTGGCAGACGGACGAGTCGTGCATCGCCTTGTCGCCATCGAGATGGATATCCCACGAGAAGAACGGGTTCGGCTCGTAATCATCGAGCTTCTTCTCAAGCAGAAGGCCGTTCGTGCAGAGATAGACGTATTTCTTGCGCGCCGTCAGACCCTTGACGATCTCGGGCATCTCCTTGTGCAGGAGAGGCTCACCGCCGGCGATGGCGATGACGGGGGCGTCGGCTTCGGCGTCGGCATCCAGACATTCCTGCAGGCTAAGGCGCTGGTTCAGGATCTGGGCCGGATAATCGATCTTGCCGCAGCCCGCGCAAGCAAGGTTGCAGCGAAACAGGGGTTCGAGCATCAGAACGAGCGGATAGCGCTTGCGACCCAGAAGATGCTGCTTGACCACATAGCGCCCGACACGGACGGCCTGCATCAATGGAACGGCCATGTAACTCTATGCTCCTACACCAGGTGACAGGCTCTGGCAGCGCGGAAAAGCGCCATGACCCTGCCACTCAGACGTCATACGTTGAGACCCGTTGGCGTTGAGACCCGCCGGTTCTTGTGGATCCGAGAAAAAGACACCGGGATAATGACAGGCGTGCCAGACCCGATACAAGACCCGAAACGAGACGAACGGGATGATAAAACGTGGGCTATACACCGTCCCGTGGTCGCATCTCAACATCTGCGACGTTTCATTGCACAGGCTGTGTCATTTTGGCGACATCGAAGCGTAATGACTAACCAAATTTTAAGCTGAAACAAGTTGCACAACACCAAACGATGCGCTCATTCCCACCCATCGTTACTGGAGAAGAGTGAGAAGATTGCACTTTTCGACATTATGTCGGACATATGCCCACGTGGTCAGGCATCTGATGACTTGTAATTGATATGAGCCATCCCAGTTTTCCGACTACGGATCCAGATATATGTCGATCCCGCCGAACGGGCCCGTCGTACGGGAAAGATTTTGAGGACGCAGCATGACACAGCTTTCCAGCATAACGATCAAAGCCGCCTCCGCCGGGCGCCGAAAAGGAGCTGCGTCCCGTTACGCGGCCCTCGGTGTTCTGGCCCTTCTCTCGGCACCGGTCGCCTCTGCTGCGCTGATCACGCCTGCTCTTGCCCAGACGGCGGCACCATCATCGGCAGCCATCGCGCCAATCAACGATCTTTATGCGGTGCTCGGCCAGATCCAGACCACATCGAGCGGCTCCAACGAGGCGCGGGCGCAGATCATGGCCCCCGTTATCGATAGGGTTTTCGACCTGTCGACTGTCCTGCACAACTCGATCGGCATGCGCTATATCACCCTCTCGGCCGATGAGCAGACGAAGCTTCTTGCTGCTTTTCGTCAGTTCACCATCGCGCGCTATGTGTCGAGCTTCAAAAAGGGTGGCAGCGCCAAGTTCACCGTCAGCCCGACCACGCGCCCAGCGCCCAGCGGCGGCAGCACCCTTGTCAACACCACCATTGGTGACGGCTCCGATACGGCCACAGCCATCAACTATGTCATGATGCCTTCAGGCGGCGGCTATCGCATTGTCGATATCCTGCTGAATGGTCACATCAGCCAGGTTGCGGCCCAGCGTGCCGATTTCAGCTCGACCCTTGCCCGTGGCGGTGCCGATGCCCTGGTGACTCTGCTGAACCGCAAAACCGCAAAGTTCATGAACAACTAAGATGCGCTGCCGGTCACCCGAGATGAAAAGTCCCGTCAGGGGCAGAGGTGTCGCGTGACCCACGCCCTGAACTGGGCCGGCGCTCTCACAGTGCTGGGCTATGCCTCGGCCGGTCTCGCCCTGGCAGGCTGCACCCAATCCGTTATCGGCGCCGGGCTGCTCGCGGCCTTTCGTCGCAACGAACGCAACATCCTTCAGCAAACGCCTGTCGACTCAAGTGCACAGGCACCAGTGACGGTGCTCAAGCCCCTCCACGGGGACGAGCCGCTGCTTGAGGAAGCGCTGCGCAGCTTTTGCGAACAGGATTACGCCCAGTACCAGATCGTCTTTGGCGTTCAGCGCGGTGATGACCCTGCGATTGCCATCGTGCGTCGCCTTCAACAGGATTACCCTGACCTTGATCTGGACCTTGTGATTGATGGCACCACGCATGGGGCCAACCGCAAGATTGCCAATCTGATCAACATGTTTCCCGCAGCCAGACACGACATTCTGGTCGTGTCAGACTCGGACATTCATGTTCAGCGCAGTTATCTGCGCGATGTCGTTCAGACCCTTTCGGCACCAAAGATCGGGCTGGTCACCACACTCTATGCCGGTCTGGCCGCAACACGCAGCGTAGTGCGTCAATTTGCCGCCAGTCAGATCAACCATAATTTCATGCCGGGCGTCATGATGTCGCGCCTTCTGGGACGACAGGATTGCCTGGGCGCCACCATGGCCTTTACCCGGGCGACGCTTGATCGCATTGGCGGTCTGCAAGCACTGGCAGACCATGTGGCTGACGATGCCGTTCTTGGCCAGCTTGTCCGCGCTCACGGTCAGAAAATCGCGCTTGCTCCATGCCTGACATGGACAACGGTGGCCGAAGCCTCGGCACGCGACATGATCGATCATGAATTGCGTTGGGGCCGTACGGTCAAGAATGTCGAGCCCGTCGGCTATGGATTATCCGCCATCCAGCTTCCCCTGTTCTGGGCAAGCGTCACGCTGGCCTGTTTTCAGGCCACGGTGTGGGCAGAAATGTTTTTTCTGGCCGTCTGGATGATCCGCAGCGCCACAGCGTTTTTTATTGATCGGCTGGTGGGGCAATCAAGCCCGGCTGTCTATGCCCTCTTCCCCCTGCGTGAATGGCTCTCCGCTAGCATCATGGTGGGCAGTGCGCGGGGGCAAAAAGTGGAATGGCGCGGTCAGACGCTTCACATACGTCGCACTGTTCCCGTGACCCCACCCGTACAACCTGTCGAACCCGGCGATTAGACTTTTTACTGTTTCCGCCCCATATGCAGGGGCATTCGTCAGGCAATTCTGATTTTTCACTCCCACGGGATCTTACGACCCGACCGTTATTACCGAGGAAGCCTTCATCATGATGCGCACGCTGTTCCTTCAGCCCCCCTCCTTTGATGGTTTCGATGGCGGCGCCGGGTCGCGCTATCAGGCCAAGCGCGAAATCCGTTCCTTCTGGTTCCCGACCTGGCTGGCCCAGCCTGCTGCCATGGTCGAGGGCTCGCGCCTGATCGATGCCCCCCCGGCCGGTATGGGCATGGAGCCGATCCTCAAGGACGTGATGAATCGCGACCTGGTGGTGATGCACACCTCAACCCCGTCTTTCGCTTCCGACGTCCGCGTGGCGCAGATGCTTAAAGATGCCAACCCCAAGCTGATGATCGGCATGGTCGGTGCCAAGGTTGCCGTGCAGCCGGACGAGTCGATGGCCAAGGGCAGCCCGATCGATTTCGTAGCGCGCAACGAGTTCGACTTCACAATCAAGGAAATTGCCGAAGGCCGCGACCTGAAGGACGTAGACGGCATCACCTGGCGCAACAAGGATGGCGAGATCATCGCCAATCGTGACCGCGCCATGATCGAGGACATGGACTCCCTCCCCTTCGTGACGGAAGTCTACAAGCGCGACCTGAAGATCGAGGACTACTTCATCGGGTATCTGATGCACCCGTACATCTCGATCTATACGGGCCGTGGCTGCAAATCGCGCTGCACCTTCTGCCTGTGGCCGCAGACGGTGGGTGGCCATCGCTACCGCACGCGCAGCCCCGAGCACGTGGCTGCCGAAATCCGCCTTGCCAAGCAGTATTTCCCGCAGGTGAAGGAGTTCATGTTCGATGACGACACCTTCACCGATGACCTGCCCCGTGCAGAGGCCATTGCGCGTGAAATGGGCAAGCTTGGCGTCACCTGGTCGTGCAACGCCAAGGCGAACGTGCCCTATGAAACGCTCAAGATCATGAAGGAAAACGGGCTTCGCCTGCTTCTGGTCGGCTATGAAAGCGGCAACCAGCAGATCCTTCACAACATCAAGAAGGGTATGCGCGTTGAAGTGGCGCGCGAGTTCACCAAGAACTGCCACAAGCTGGGCATCAAGATCCACGGCACCTTCATCGTCGGCCTGCCTGGCGAGACGAAGGAGACCATTCAGGAAACCATCCAGTTCGCCCGCGAGATCAACCCGCACACGCTGCAGGTTTCGCTGGCAGCCCCCTATCCCGGCACCGCACTGCACAAGCAGGCCACCGAGAATGGCTGGTTCAACGAAGCTGAAGCCGAACTGATCGACGAGAATGGCGTGCAGATTGCCCCGCTGCACTACCCGCATCTGTCGCACACCGAGATCTTCAACTCGGTTGAGGAATTCTATCGCAAGTTCTACTTCCGCGCGCCGAAGATCGCCTCGATCGTCAACGAGATGGTCCGCAGCCCGCAGATGATGAAGCGTCGCCTCCGTGAAGGCGTGGAGTTCTTCCAGTTCCTCAAGGGCCGCAACGCCGCCTGATCACTCAGGCGTCGTTTACTCCCATGCGTCGTCTGATTATCTCGGCCGATGATTTCGGCCTGAGTGAAGAGGTCAACGAGGCCATCGAGATCGCCCATCGTGACGGGTTGCTCTCGACGGCCAGCCTCATGGTTTCCGGCCCGGCCAGTATGGATGCCGTGCGCCGGGCCAGGCGCTTGCCCAATCTGCGGGTCGGGCTGCATCTGGTGGTGATCGAGGGCGATACCGCCCTGCCCGGTGCCACCATACCGGCCATCGCCACCCCTGATGACCGTTTCGGCACGAGTCAGCTCGGCCTTGGCGTCTCCTATTTCTTCCGTCCTGCCGCGCGCAGGGCGCTGTCGCGCGAGATCGAGGCCCAGTTTCGGGCTTTTCTGGCGTCAGGGCTCACCCTCGATCATGCCAATGCCCACAAGCACATGCATCTGCATCCGACCGTGGGGCGGCTTCTGATCGAGACCGGGCAGCATTACGGCCTTCGCCATGTCCGGACACCCTGCGAGCCTCCGGCGCCACTGGCAGCGGCAGAAACATATTTCGATTCACTGGGTGCTGCGGCCCTGCGACGCTGGTGCAATGTCTTGCGCCATCAGATTGCCCACGCCGGAATGACCACCAACGATCATTGCTTCGGACTGGCATGGAGCGGACAGATGCGCGCCGGGCGCGTGGCGGGGCTGATCCCGCATCTGCCCGAGGGACTGTCAGAACTCTATTTTCATCCGGCCCTGAGCCAGAATGACCTGCTGCACAGCCTCATGCCGGATTACGACCAGAGCGGCGAGTTCGATGCCCTTGTGAGCCCAGAGCTTCGTCAGGCTGTGCACTCAGCCAATATCAGGCTGAGTGACTGGTCAGGACAGACACTCAACGCGGCCTGAACCGGTCGCGTCTGCGCCAGAACGGGCTGCTGTGCCCGCCTTACCGACCGCCCCTTCCACAAAGCCGGTTCGGCTCCCCGGAAAGGGCGGGACGTTTCAGAGGGCGGAATCCACCCAGGCCTTCAGGGCGCTCTTGGGCAGGGCGCCGGTCTTCTGGGCGACAACTTCACCATTCTTGAAGACCATGAGCGTCGGGATGCTGCGAACGCCAAAGCGCGTCGGGGCCTCAGGGTTCTCGTCGATGTTGATCTTGGCAACCGTCAGACGGCCCTTGTACTCACCACCGATCTCGTCGAGCGCAGGGGCGATCATCTTGCAGGGGCCGCACCATTCTGCCCAGAAATCGACCAGCACGGGGCCTTCGGCCTGCAGCACGTCCTTGTCAAACCCGCTGTCGCTGACAGCAACGGTGTTCTCGCTCATCTTGTTCTCCATTACAGCTGCGAGCCATTACAGGCCCACCTGAATGGGACATATCAGCAGTTCGGCCGCAGCCTTCAAGAGCTAGTGAAGGCTCAGACGCAGCATTTGGAGAAACACAAACCTTCGGCAGACGTTTTATCCAATAACGTCATAACGTTACTGGAGATTTTCTCTTGGCCAAACAATCTGCTTTTCAAAAGCTCTGGGTGGGGATGCTCTGCAGCACCAGCGTCCTTGCCGCTATCCCGTCCGCCATGGCGCAGCCAGCACCAACCCAGCCCTTCGCCCCGCTCAGCGCCCCGGCGACCCACCGGATTCTGCCTGGCAAGATCGTCTTCTCGATGCTGGTGACCCCTGATCTGACCAAGGCACAGGTGTTTTACTCCCGGCTTTTTGGCTGGAGCTTCCGTGCCGTCGGTGATGGCAAGACGCCGCGGGTCGAGATCCTGTCAGGTACTCAGCCCATAGGTACGATGGTGGCCCACACCCTGCGCCATCCTGACCGCGATACCCCATTCTGGATGCCTTTCATCTCGACCTCCGATACTGCGACAGTGGCACGTGTGACGCGGCAGCAGGGAGGCAAGGTGCTTTTCGGGCCGCGCCAGATTGATGGTCTTGGCCAGACGGTGATCGTTTCCGACCCGCAGCATGGCATTTACGCAGCGCTCAGCGCCCTGGCGGGCGATCCCGCCGACCAGCCCGGAAGCCCTGCGCTCAACAGCTGGTCCTGGGCCACATTGTTGGCCCCGAACCCCGGACAGGAGGCGGGATATTACCAGCTTCTGTTCAATTACAAGGTCATGGCAGCACCTGAAGCCGATAACGGGAGCCATTACATCATCGCCTCACAGGACAAGGAACGCGCGAGCCTCAACACCCTGCCCGATGGTGTGACGCAGAAGGACCGTGCCCGGTGGGTACAGTTTGTCCAGGTTCAGGACACGGCGGATGCCGCCAACCGGGCAACTGCGCTAGGGGGGCAGGTCATCGTACCGCCCCATGTCGATCGGGATGGCGCCATCGTCGCTATCCTGGCCGATCCGTCCGGTGCCGTATTCGGCGTCATCGAGGCCCAGAAAGACATGCTGGAAATGGGAGCTCCCCAATGAAGAAACGCTCTGCCTGTTTTGCTCTTCTGGCCATTTGCACCCTCGGCCTGAGCGGCTGCGGCTACGATGATTATTACGGTGGCGATTATTACGGCTATCCGGGCGGCTGGAACCGTCAGGGCTGGAACAATGGCTACTCGGTCGGCCCGCATTATACTGGCCGTGGCTGGGGCGGACCCGGCTATCGCCGCAATTATGACCGTCGCGACAACCGTCACGACAACAATCGGGATCGTCGGGACAACCACCGTAATGACTGGCGCCGTCATTAACCGGGTCTGAAATCCATCACCCTCCCGTGCTGAGGATCAGGCTGCCCAAGCCCCTGTCCCCCCTCAGCACGGACGGCCCCCTCATGATGAGGCGTGTGGGGGAATGAAGCTGATAGTGGGGCCTTCGGTCCATACTAGCGCCATGACGAGCTCATGATCGGGGTAGATCTGCTTCAGCACCGCGCCATAGGCTTCCATCTGCCGTCGATAGGCGGCGGGTATCGCCTGACCGGGCCGAGGCGGGTTCTGCCCCGTCTTGTAATCGCACAGCATGATCTGACTGTCGCTCACGCAGAGGCGATCCACTTGCCCCAGCACCACCTGACCGAAAGCCACGCCGGTAACCGGCTGCTCCGAAAGACTGCCCGGGCCGAAAAGCGGCGCAAGCGCCTTGTCGGTGAGTATGGCCAGCACCTGCCCGACAAGACGCGTCACATCGTCAGGCAACAGATCATGCGACGGATGAGAGAGCCAGGCATGGGCCAGATCCCGCCATTCCGCTTCCGGCCTGTCAGGCAACCACTGCAGCAGGCGATGAACCAGTGTGCCGCGATCGATCGCACGGGCCCGCCTGTTTTCACGCCCGGCCACCAGCCTGAGGGGCGAAAGGGCGGGCGGCGCGGCGCCATACTGCGCATTATCGGGGCGGCTCGGAGCCAGGGGGCGGGTCAGAGGTGATTCCTGGGGGGCAGCCAAAGCATGCCATTCCGGTGCCTGACCGAAAATGGCCGGCATGGCGTCCGGCACGACCGGTGAGACCGCTTTGGCCTGACGGGCCTGTTCGGCAGGGGCCGCCTCAATGATCAGGGTCTCCCCCTCCCAACCGCCCTCAAACGGTGCGGGAACGGCAGCGAGCGACTGGAACCCGGCCTCACATAATGCATACCATGACGTTTCCGCAGGCTTCTTCCTTGGCTCCCAACCGCACACCACCAGCCAGTCACTGGCGCGTGTCAGCGCCACATAAAGCAGTCGATTACGTTCGGCCTGGGCTGCGGCCTTCTCCTCAGCCTTGAGCCTGTCACCCAGATCAGATGCCAGCTCCTTGCCGGGCATCCAGACTGGCAGATCAAGGCCGTTCTGATGTGTCCAGAGCAGCTTTTTCTCACCCTGCACATCACCGGTCATATCAGGCAGCACCACCAGACGGGCCTGCAACCCCTTGGAGCCATGCACCGTCATAATGCGTACGGCATCGATCTCGGCCTCCGCTTCACGCTTGACGGTCAGGCTGCTTGACGCCAGCCAGTGCAGAAAGCCCTGCATGGACGGGGCGTGCAGCGCCTCAAAGCGCAAGGCGGCGGAAAGCAGATCATCAAGCGGTTCGGCGGCTTCAGGACCAAGACGGGCGAGAGCCCTTGCCCGCCCCTCATGACGGCCCAGCGCATCGGCGAGAATCTGATAGGGCGTGGCAAAATCGATTCGGGTCTGTAGCGCTGACAGACGCTCCCAGGCGCTCTGCCATTCCGGACGTTCACGATGGCGCTCCCGCAGGGCTGTCCAGAGCGGTATCTCACCTCGCTCCATCGCCAGATCCATCAGCGAATGGTCACTGACACCCCCGAATGGGGAGGTCAGCACGGCAGCCAGGGTGAGATTGTCCTGAGGCAGAAGCAAAGCATGACAGAGCGCCATCATATCCTGCACCGCCAGCGAGTCCGTCAGCCCGACCCCGACAAGTGTGGCAACCTCCACCCCCTGCCCCTTGAGGGCACGGATCAGGGCACGCAGAAAGGAGGAGCGACGTGGCACCAGAACCAACACCTCACCGGCCCGCAACGGTGTCTGACCGGGCTGGGGTGGTTTGCCAATCTGGGCAGCAATCCACTGGGCAAGATGATCGGCCAGCTTCTGGGGTGCGCGGCTTTGCCCCGCATTGCCTGTCGGCGCGGCCCAGGGGTCGTCGATACCGTCCTTCTCATCTTTTGGCACGAGCGGCCACAGCTCGACGCGCCCCCCCTGACCGGGGCGGGCAGAGCGATGGGGCGGCAGGGTATCGCGCCCCGGCTCGCGCAATCCGTCTGCGGCGAGTGGGTTGGTAAAGACGGCATCGACCAGATCGAGAACCGGGGCAACCGAGCGAAACGAGACCCCGATTTCGGGCGTACGCCATTCCTGCGCGGCACCGATGACCATGTCACGAAAGCGGTCGCGCGCACGGAACAATCCCTGTGGATCGGCCCCCTGGAAGGCATAGATGGACTGCTTGAAGTCACCCACGGCAAAAACCGTTCGGGGCCGCCCTTCCATGTCGCGGGCGCTTTCACCCACGAAGAATTCCTCGATCAGGGCTGTGGCAATTTCCCATTGCGCGGCAGACGTATCCTGCACTTCGTCCAGCAGCAGGTGGTCAAGTCCGCCATCGAGCTTGTAGAGCACCCATGATGCGCCCGGGTCGCGCAGCAGATCGCGGGTGCTGGCAATCAGATCGTCATAATCGACCAGCCCACGGAGCGTCTTGTCCTGTGCGTAGCGTTCGAGCGTGGGGGCCGCTAGCGCAAAGAGGGCCAGATTGAGCGCGATCAGACGCTGGACAGCAATGCGGCGCCCCAGCGCAATCTGCCGCTCGGCCTCGCGGGTAAACGCCTCCATGATATGGGGGCGATCCCGGTTGATGGCGGCGGGCACGAAGCCCTTAGCGGCACGGGGGGTACCGGTACCGGTGACGAAAACCGCATACCAGTCCTCTGCATCCCGTTCCTGCGGTGTGCGGGACAGGGCATCCAGCATCCGGCCCAGCATAGCCTGCATGGTCGGTGTACCGAGGGGGAGAGCCTCCTGGGCGCAACGCCGCAGCGTCGCCTCGTCAGGCGAAACCGTGCGCTGGGCCAGAAGGTCGTCAAGACTTTCCTCACCAGCATCAAAAGCGCGCCGATAGGCCCGCTCGATGCGCCCCGGCTCGATCTGCCATCGGGCAAAACTCTGACGCAGCCGCGCCGCACGCCCCTGAAGCGCCCTGATACGATCGAGATAGTCTTCAAGCCCGACCTGCCCGGCCAGCAGGGAGAGCCTTTCTTCCATAACGGGGTCACGGGCGGCGCGTGAGAGCGTCTGCTCGATGGCATTGGCCAGAGCGAGACCGGAATCCGTCTCTTCCATCAGGGTGAAATGCGGGTTGATCGCAGCTTCAAGCGGGAAACGACGCAGCAATGACTGACAGAAAGCGTGGATTGTGCCGATCTTCATGCCGCCGGGCAGATCAAGCACCCGCACGAAAAGCGCGCGTGCCGCCTGACGCGTCTCAGGGGAGACGGGTACGCTCAGCGCATGCAATTCACCATCGAGTGCCGCATCGGGTAGCGACACCCAGCGCCCGAGGCGGGACTGCAGCCGATTGGCCATTTCGGCGGCCGCCGCCCGCGTGAAAGTTAGACACTGAATGCGGGCAGGGTCACAGCCGGGCAGAAGCACGGGGGAGCCTGTTTGCGGGTCGGGTACCAGAACAGGCAGCATGAGCCGCAACAGGCGGTCGATCAGCAGCTTCGTCTTGCCACTGCCTGCCGAGGCCGAGACAAAAACCGAAGCCAGCGGGTCGGACGCCAGACGCTGGATGTCATTGGCCGATGCAATAATCTGGGCATTGCCTGGTGGAGTATTATGCGCCAGGGCGTTACTTGCCGGGATCTGGCTCATTCTCCGCCCTCCTCGCGCGCCGCACTCCATTCCGACACACGCGCCAAATGGGCGTAATCGCTGTAGCGCGGCACATAATCCGGGTGCGGGTGTGAGCGATACGCTGTTGCCGGGTTATCGAAAGCCTCGATACGTCGGCGCAACCTGTCGAGGGATGTCTCGACCAGATCGGCGAGATCCTCCGGTTTGCGCGGTACCGAGAGCTCCTCACCGCGGTTCCGGTCGCCGGTCAGCCGCCAGTAAAGCAGAGAGGCTGTCTCGGCGGGCGGCAGGCCGGCAAAACCACCAAGGCGCAGCATGGCGGCTTCCAGCACAAGTTGCGAGCTCCACCCGGCTTCCACATCGCTCACCTTTGGCAGGCTGCCTGTCTTGTAATCGATGATGGTCGCCCGCCCGTCAGATCCGATCTCGATCCGGTCCGCGCGTGCATTGAGTTTGAAGGGTGCATAGGGCGGCGTCAGGGTCAGGGTGCCTTTCTGCTCCGTACTGATCCGGGCCGGTTTCTCTCGCCCGGCCTCACGCTCGCAAACCCAATCGGCAATACGCATCAGGCGCGGGCGCCACCAGGCTGCAAGAGCTGGCCGAAGGTCTCGCCCCTCCATCGCCTTGAGCAACGCTGCATGAAGCGCCCCGCCCCCGTTTTGCCCTGCGGCCAGCCAGGCATCGATACCGTCATGCACCACCACACCGATATCCGAGCGGTCCGCTGCCTCTTCCAGAGCAGGCAGGGCTCTCAGGCCCAGCACATGACGGGCATAGATGGCGTAAGGGTCGCGCAACCACAGATCGATTTCCGTTACCGAAAGCCGCCTTGGCCTGCGGGCCACAGGCGGGCGCGGTTCAGGCGGCGGCACCGGACGGGCTGCCCCTTGTGGCTGGTCCAGACGGGCCTGCCAGAAAAGGGCCGGATGGCTGGGCAGGTTTTGCACGCGTCCTTCAAGCAGGGCATCGAGACGCACAAGCCAACGTGCCGGAACGGCAGGTGCCCCGTCGCGTCGCGATGCGCTCGACAGGACAATTTCCTCACCCGACAGGAACGCTGTGGTGAAATCATGCGCGGCCGTGCCCACCAGTCGTTCTGGCGAAGGCAGGCCTGCGCGCGTGCGCATCGGGCGGCTGAGCCACGGGCCGGGATCGGTGGCAGGCGGCCATATCCCCTCATTGAGCCCACCCAGAATGACAAGATTGGCAAATTGCAACCGGGCCTCAAGCACACCCAGTATCGAGACCCGGGGGTGAAGGGCTTCGCCATCGCGCCCCTGCAACACACGCTGGCCAAACACCATCTGCCCCGCCATCGAGGCGAGCAGGAAGGCAGGCATGCCCGCCAGACCCTGCGGCGGCAGAACGGCACCATGAGTCATCAGGCTGGCGACATGGCGCGACAGGGCGTGGCCCTCTGCCCCAAGCCAGAGGCGCTCTTCACCCGGCTGATCCTGTGTCGTGGCGAGCGCCTCTGCCGCACGAACGAGCAAGGTGAGCAGATCCGGCAAGGGAAGATCCCCACATTCCAGAAGGGGCGACATCGCTTCCGAAAGCCGTTCCAGAAAATCCGATAGTGGCTCGACCTGATCGGGGCTGTCTGCCGTCTCTGCCGCGCTCTGGTCCTGCTTTTGCAGCGCAAGGCGCAGTCCGGCCATGCCGGGTGGTGGCGCAGGACCGCGCAACACCAGTCGCTCGAGGCGACGCGCCGTGGCACGACAATTGCCCGGTGTGCTGCCCAACGCGACAAGCGGATGCTTGAGCAGCGCCAGCAGGGCAACGGGGGCCAGATTGGCGACAGCCGCTTCAGCCACAAGCCGCAGCAGGATGGAAGTGGGCGTGAGTGCCAGCGCCTCACCTGCGCTGTCATCCGCGACAATACCGTAACGCAGCAGTTCCGTTGCCACGCGGCGCGCCAGAGCGCGGTCAGGCGTTACCAGTGAAGCCGTCCGACCGGGAGTCTCGACCGCATGACGCAGGATCATGGCGAGACTGGCGGCCTCCTGCTGCTGGTCATCAGCATCGACACGCGTGATGCCGGCCAGTGGCAGGGGGGTCGTGCTTTCTCCCCAGGCCGAAAGGCCTTCCATCGGGCGCATGAACAGGCTGGTCAGGGCGGCACGCGCCTGAAGGGCCTGTGCGGCGGCCTTGTCCGCATTGGGCGGGAGGTCATCCCAGAGCGCGATGGTTTCACGGGAAACACCCAGATCGCTGACGAGACGTCGGAATCCGGATTGCGGATGGCTCTCCGGCAATGTGTCCCACAGCGTTTCCGGCAGATCGAGATCCACACCGGGCAGAATGACACAGCCCTGGGGCGCATCGAGCACCGCACGCAGGATGGCACAGACGGCAAACATGCCATCGGTGAATCCGACAGCCCAGAGCGGCCCCTGAGGCGGGGCATCGCGCCAGCGCGCCGCCTGCGCCTGCAGGACCGCCACCTGTCGTGCGACAGGGTTCATCAACCCGGTTTCCTGCAACCATTGCGGCCAGGCCTCGGTGACGATGTGCAGAAACTGCAGCGTTTTATGCCAGTGATCGGCAAAGCGTGGCTCGGCGGCATCGGGCAGACGCTCGCGCAGATCGACACCAACGCGCTCGGCATCATCCATCAGCTCTGCAAGGGCAGAAGCCAGCGGCCAGGCCTGCTCGAGCGTCAGGTCAGCGCTGAATACGCCTTTAGCCTGAAGCACCAGCGCTGCCAGAACCGACAGGCGGCGCAGCTTGTCCACCGCAGGCGGGAAGGAGAACGCCTCGGCTCCCGAAAGCGCCAGATCCTCCTCGTTCACATCACCAACCGGCACGATGCGGGGTAGTAGTGCTGCCTTGCCATCCAGAGAGCGCAAAAACGCCTCGGTGAGATTACGGGCGGCGCGTCGGCTCGGCACGAGAATAAGCGCATTATCGGCCTCCTGCCGCGCCGGTCCGGCCAGCCAGCGACGCGCCACATCGTCGAGAAAGGAGCGATCAGGTGGAATCGTCGCCAGTGTCACAGCCGGTCGTCCCACCCCGTGACCCGCGCCAGCCTCTCCGTTTCTCCCGGCCCCGGCAAAAGGGTCAGGTGCAAGGCATGCGAAGGAAGCTCGTCACCCGCGCGCTCGGGCCACTCCACCAGCATGATTCCTTCCTGAACCTCGTCCCATCCCAGTTCGAACAGGGCATCAGGTCCGTCCAGCCGCCAGAGGTCGAAATGCGCCACGGTGGCCTTGGGCAGTTCATAAATCTGCACCAGAGAGAATGTGGGGCTCGGTACCTCGAGCGAAGGATCATCCGCCAGCGCACGCAAGAACGCTCGGGCAAAGACGCTCTTGCCCATACCCATCTCACCATGAAGCGCGATCACATCCCCCGGCCGCGACAACTTTGCCAGACGGATGGCAAGAGCTTCGGTGGCAGACTGGTCAGAGAGGTCGAGTTCGATCATGGGCGTAATCTAGAACTGCGCTGAGGGAATGAGTAGAGGCTGTGAGAGGTCGAAACACGCCCAACCCGCATCGCTTTGTATCACAACAATCTATAACTATAAGGCCTCAGGATAGCGACCTATACAAACTGACAGACGAGCAGATGACCCGTTTGAAGTTGTTTTTTCCAAAGAGCCAGGGCAGGCCACGCGTTGATGATCGACGCGTGTTGAGCGGGATCATCTTCGTAAACCGCAACGGACTGCGCTGGCGGAATGCACCTCGGGAATATGGGCCACCCAAAACGCTCTACAATCGCTGGAAGCGCTGGAGTGCTGCCGGGGTTTTCGCCCGCATGATGAACGGCTTGGTTGCTGGCAGGTCAGACGATCATGATCGATGCGACCTATCTGAAGGCGCACCGCACGGCCTCCAGCCTGCGGGTTAAAAAGGGGATGCGAGCCGCCTGATCGGGCTTACAAAAGGTGGCATGAACACAAAATTGCACGCGGTTACCGACAGGAATGGCCAGCTGCTCAGCTTCTTCATGACGGCAGGCCCAATCAGCGACTACACAGGCGCCGCGGCCTTGCTGGACAGTCTCCCTGCAGCGGAATGGCTTCTGGCCGATCGCAGCTACGACACCGACTGGTTCAAAGACGGACTAGAGGAAAAAGGGGTCAGACCCTGCATTCCAGGGCTGAGATCCCGCACGACGCCCATGAGTTACAACAAACGCAAATACTGGCACCGCGTCGCCACGCGCTACGACAGATGCCCAACCGGGTTCTTTTCGGCCGTCTGCCTCGCCGCAACCGTCATATTCTGGTATGAATCCTGAATTTAAGGATACGAAGTACGATAAGTAGGCGGAACATCGGCCACTATGATCAGCGATCATGCACACCTTGGAACAATATAGCGCATCTAACGATTAAACCGCATGGCCGACAGTATGTCGGAACTCGAAGGAACACGAACGTGCTCGTACCGAGACTTTAAATCTATCCCCTTGCTTTTTAAAATTCAGCTTCATCCGCGAGCATCCTGGCATTAGATTTTGACGCCAATCGGCAGAGACTGGATAAGCCAAACAGCTTCTGTTAGGTTCGGACATTGATTTCCGTCGACACAATCGATCCCGCCGGTGAGATTGACGCGGCCAGACAATCTCAGCAAATTGGTCGATCAGCCTAGGCACCTGTCACGTAGAATCGAGGGCCACGATAAGAACTGCACTTCGATGAAAGAATAAGCATGAGCAGAATGGAAAAATTGCTACTCCCATTTGGGAGATATGGCATGATATTGATTTTCTTGATGATTCTCCTATTGGTATATGGATCGGTAGTTACATCAGACTACGCCTTTTCCGATGATTATTCTGTCTTGTTTGATGCCGCAGTACATGATCTTACTGCCACTAGCACAATGCTCGTGCAAGGAGGTAGACCCCTCTATGCTCCATTTAATTACATCTTCGTTTTCATGACTAATTTGTCCGACTATGGATGGATTAGATTATTTTCTATCATAGGTATATCTGCACTCGCTTCGCTTATCTATAGACATCTAAAAACTACACTTGAAATATCAAATACTCTCGCCTTAACGGGAGCTATTATCTGCGTACTAAACCCAGCATTTCAGGTCTACTCCGCGTGGACCATTGATGCTCCGTTTTCGTGGGCCGCATGCCTCTCCGGCCTAAGCTCGATGGCTCTCGCGCGAAATGGTCGAAATCCACGCATAGATTCGATTTTCTCTTATTGCATGTTGAGCATGTCCATGATGGTTTATCAACCGTCGGGGATGATGTTCTGGGCTTTCGCTGCAATAACGATGTGGGGTGCGCACAACACATCAGATATGTACAAGTTTTTTGCTAAATCATTTTGCGTAATGGCTTTAGCCTTAGTTACGGATTTTCTCGCGAGCAAAGCCCTCCCTAGGATATTGTTTTCGAATGTACCTTCTTTTGAGCGTTCGGCTATTACGCACGATATATACGGTAAACTAACATGGTTCCTAAGCGAAGTACTACCCAACGCACTACGTCTTTCATCAGTCGGCGACAATCCACTGATCCCTATGGCGTTTATCGCTCTGATCGTAATCGGTATTGTCTCGAAATACTATAAACATCCCCTTGCGATCCCCCTATATATTGCGCTTGTTCCCCTCTCATACACGCCCAATTTGATCGTAGCCGAGAACTGGCCAAGCTATCGGTCTCAAGTGGCTCTCTGCACGTTGATGGCGCTATACATATTTCTCTCGATTTGTCGTCTGACACGAGGGAGGAGATTTGAGATCCAGTCAGAAAAATTGATGGTTCTAGCCGTGGTCTATCTAGCATTCCTAGCACACAGAAACGTTCAAGAGCTGATAGTCAAACCTCAGGTTAAAGAATTGGCCCTCATAGAGAAATATCTCACGGACTACAAGACCGCTTCTGGCACAATACTTTCTGCTCGCTCAATATATTTCGTTCCTGCGAAGTGGGAAGATGCTCTCGTTACTCCCATGCTTCATGACGAATTTGGTCTGCCGTCTTCAGGTCAACCGTGGGCGCCAGCCGGTATGGTTTGGTCAGTACTGCGCGCAAAGCGACATCCCATCCCGGCGGGCCTTACGAACTTCAAAGTGGGACCACTTTCTCAAGCCCCATCATCAGTAGATACGTTGATAATCGATATGGGAAAGGCCATTCATACCGACTTTAAATAAACTAACACTGATGACCAAGCCACGATCGAAAATACACTTTCAATATATCAGGACAAATCACGGCGATGAACGCTTCTCTTTTTTGTATGGCTATCTTCAGTGTTACACTGAATGCTGTGGCACAGATTGCACTAAGAAAAACGATGTTAACGTTAGGCGCGTTGCCATCATCATTGATCACGGCATTTTCCTTCCTAACTAATCTCATCGGGAATTTTTGGTTTTTAGGCGGTATGCTTTGCTATGCAGTAAGTATTGGAGCATGGATGATCGTTCTAAGCAAGGCCGAAGTAAGCGCCGCATATCCCTTGCTGTCTATTGGCTACCTCATTACAGCTGCTATTGGTTATTTCTTTCTAGGAGAGCATGTGAACACGACCCGCCTTATCGGCATTGGTATCATATGTATCGGTATTGTCGTGATCTCAAGGAGCGCATAATCATGAGACATATCATCACCGGTGGATCTGGTTTTACCGGGAAAGTCTTGACAAGATTGCTTCTTAAAACCGGAAATACCGTTGTTCATTTCGACCAAAAGCCCGTGGCGGATGGTATCTTCAGGGAAAGAATCCAAACAGTCACAGGAGATATTCGAAACCGGGATGACGTGGAACGCCTCAATCTCGCCGCAGGGGATGTCATCTATCACCTCGCAGCGAGGCAATTTGCGAACGACGTTCCTAAACGTAACCGAGACGAGTGGTTCTCAGAGGTTAACGTCAATGGTACCCAAATTATCGTTGATGCCATGCAAAAGGCTGGCTCGAAGAAGCTCGTTTTTTTCTCGACTGACATGACTTATGGCAATCCTGGGATTTGCCCTATTCCCCCGGATTGCGAGCAGAAACCCCTTGGTCCCTACGGTAGAAGTAAGCTGTTGGCTGAAAAGATTCTGATGAACGCCGAAGGAATTAACGCGACCATCTTTCGACCACGGCTGATAACGGGCTCTGGACGCCTTGGAATTCTCGGAAAACTTTTCGGTCTGATCTATAGAGGTCTTCCTGTACCCATGATTGGGGATGGATCCAATCGGTATCAGATGGTCGGTGTGGATGACTGTGCGCGCGCTGCGATGCTCGCGGTGAGAAAAGGATGTCCACCCGGCCCATTCAATCTTGGGTCAAAGTCTCCGCCGACCACTTATGACCTTCTAACAGGTATTATAGCGCACGCTAAATCGCGTTCCAGACTCTTGCCTATACCCGCACCCGCTATAAAGGCCGTTCTATCTGCGATGGACCGTATCGGTGCCACCCTTTTGTATCCGGAGCAGTTCATGATCGCGGATGCCGACATCATGCTTGAGACCTCCGGTACAGTTGAACAACTCGGCTGGTCCCCTTCCCTCGACGACGTAAGCATGATGAATGCTGCGTACGACGCGTTCATCACCACTAGGCGCTGAATGTCGAAATCGACCAGCTGTATGAGGGTATAAATTTGCGTCTCAAAGATATAGTATACGAATGCAGACCGCATCAGTATCTTAAGAACTCCTTCGTCCTGATAGGACCAATGTTCTATGCCAAATGGGATCTAAGGATATTATGGCAAACTCTACTTGTCTTTGTTTCGTTCAGCGCAATGGCAAGTGCTGTGTATTGGCTGAATGATATATTCGACGTCAATTCAGACCGACTGCATCCAACGAAACGCCAGAGGCCAATTGCCGCGAAACGCATCTCAATCACTTTTGCATACAGGTTTGTCTTTATCCTATTCTCGACCAGCGTGCTCATCTCCTACACGGTAAGCTATTGGGCATTATCATTTATTATTGCGTATGCCACGATCAATATATTTTATTCTTTAAAGTGGAAGCATGTACCAGTTATCGACGTGTTCATAATTTCGTTTGGGTTTATGTTGCGAATACTAGCGGGTACAATGGGTCTAGGGATCACCACTTCATCTTGGCTGGTCTTGTGCGGCCTAATGCTCACTTTGTTTCTAGGCTTTTCCAAGAGGCAGGCCGAGCTTATGAGTATAAATGATCATCCAGATCGTACTAAGTTGTTGTCCCGTAAGGTGCTGGACGATTACTCACCTGCCATGATTGAACAATTTATGGCAATTAGCGCAGCATGCACTATAATATCCTATAGTCTATACACAGTATCTCAGGAAACCATAACAAAGCATCATACTAGCAATT
>NZ_AYXS01000018.1:0-36735 GCF_000505765.1 Asaia sp. SF2.1
CTCCCATGCCGGTCTGTGCTGTCTGGCCATTGCCCGAACCGGGCAGTGTGGCAGTCACATTATCCGGTGTGAAGGCCTGCTGAAGCGTATAGGTCACGTCATTGACGCTTGAATTCTGCACGTAGAAAATATGCCAGCTTCTTACAGTTGCTCTGCGATGCTGCTCGATGACAGAAAACAGGCGTCTGGCATCCTCGATATAGCGCGCATTGCGTGCCACCACGAGCACGGCATTGACACGGGCAAGGGGAAGGACGTCCACAAGCTTCGAGAGCGAATTGCTAGCCCCGTGCAGCGCTGATTGCAGCGCGCTTGCCATGTCCTTCGCATTGCCTGAGTCGACAGGTAAAAGTGCGTAGGACTGGCTGCTCAGCCAGTCCACATCAAAAGCATGAATGACCTCGACCAGCGCGTTGCGGGCCGAAGGGTCTCCGCTCACCATAAGGGCATTGCTGCTGTCTATCGCTGCAACGCGAGCGCCACCCTGCACGAAGGGCTGCAAGGCATGGGCGAGAGAACTGGCCTGTGCGTAGCGCAGCGGGACCATCAGGTCGCCACCCATCGAGAGGCTGTCAGCCATGCCGGCCAGCGCACCCTGCGCGGCACCTGGCGCCGACTGGCTGGGCACGACACGATACAGGCCGTCACCATGAACCAGCACAGCATGAACCTGCGCCAGGATCACCTGCAGCGCTGGCAAAAGCTGGGCATTTGTCAGGGGTTCGCTGGTTCTGAGCGTCACTTGTCCATGCACGGCAGGATCGATGGCGTAATTGACGTGCAGGATATCGTTGAGAATCTGCGAGACGGCGTCGCGCACATCCGTATCGGCAAAATTCAGCGAAACCTGACCGATGCCTTCCGTGTCGCCGTTTCCGCGAAGGGTGGGAATGTTCGGGCGAGCGAGGCTGTAGCGCGCCTTGCCAGTCGGATCGGCCGGTGAGAGGCGTCCCTCCTGCGGAGTATCCTGCAATCCACCCAGCGGCATCGGGCCACCAAGGGGTTTGGGTTTGGGTACCGGCTTGTCGCACCCGGTCAGGCCAAGGGTCAGGCCTGCGGCTAGAACAACGAGGCCAAGACGCAGGGAATCCTGTCTGCGGGCATCCTGTCTGCCGCGTGACAGAAAGTGGGAAGGAAAGGCGCGGGGCAGAACGGTCATTGCGGCATACCTGGTGGAGGAGTGTCAGATGAGGCAGGAGGGGCGAAACGCGAGAGCTCATCGCGCGAGAAGGTCTCGGGCGGGTTTTCGCTTCGAGGAGCATGATCAGGCGTCGACGGGCCGGATAAGCGGTCACGATCAGGGCGCATCAGCCTGTCCTGACCGGCCTCGCGAATGGTGATGGTGCCTTTTCCGATCGCAATAACCTGCCAGTTTCCAATATGACCCTGCAACGGTACGATAACGCCACGTTCCTGACCCGGTATCATGAAAATGGCACGGCTGACTCCCCCATTTTCGATAATACCTGTCAGGCGGGGCGTACCAGCCAGGGCATTGCCAGTCGGGGAAGGGCGTCGTGTCGGGGCAAAGAGTGGACGGGCGAGGCTATGGTCCTGCCAGGTGGCCCGATCGGCTTGCGTTGGACCGGCGCAGAACCCGGCATGGGGTATCATCAGAAAAGCACAGAGCATGACGCAGCGTTTGAGCAGGAGGGCTGTCATGGAGCTGTTTCCTTCGCGAGACGGGCCGGTAGCGCGATGTCACGACGATAGGCAAAGACCCCCATGTCGCATGACAGGGCATCGGCGGTGCGACCCTCATCTTCGGATGCGTGGAGATGAAGCCCGTCCACGACGAGGGCAGGCGAGGCTTGTGCGAGGTCAGTGAGAAAATGGATTAGGGCAGGATAGGGAGCAGACAGCGTGATGTGCAATCCGATGCGCCGGTAACTGCCTTCCCTGGTTGGGGCGAGCGTCTCGCTGCTGCTGATTTCGATGCCAGACTGGCTGGCGAGATGCGCCAGTTTGTCCTGCAATGTGGCACTCGCCATGGTGTCGCTCGCACCATCGATCAATTGCGGTGCCGATGACGGACGGTGCGCGGCAGACTGACGCAAATGGGGCAGGATTTCTTGCAGATGGGCCATACGCTCCGCCGTTTGCTGCGCCAGGGCAATGCGGCTGGCGTACTGGCTGTAAACCCCGATCAGCGGGCCGACGATAACCAGCCAGACAAGGGTGACCGCCATCAGAAGGAGCACCAGGGCCAGCACGCGTCCCCTGCGCCCTTCTGGCAGATCATGAGACAGACGCATCAGCGCCAATGGGAGCCGTGTCCTCATGGTCTCGCTCCGGCATGGGGTGTGCCAACGGGATGACCAATTTCCGCTCGTATTGAAAACGCACTGGCATTTTGTCCTGCAAGGCGCGTGACGGGCGCGATAAAGCCCGGATTACGAAGAACTGGCGACGTGCCAAGCTCCTGTATCAGCCCGGCGGGATCACGGGATTGCCCACTGATGAGCAGCTGGCCCTGCTTCAGGCTGAGATCGGTCAGCCACGCGTCATCAGGCAACAGATCGGTCAGGGCGGCAATGATCTGCATCGGGTCTCCAAGGCGATGCCTCGCCCGGTTCACAATCCCTTCGCCCATGCGCCTGTCTTCAATGGTGCGACGCAACGCGCTCGCCTCCAGCGCCGGGGCACGCAGCGCGTCAATCTGGCGTTCATATCCTGAAAGAACACGCGATTGATGCCAGAACAGCCCTAGCAGGAGACAGGCGAGCAGAGTGCATCCGCCGAGAGGCAATGCGAGACGTGGGTCGCTCACGCGAGCCACGAGAGGACGCGCAACAGGCTGTCTGATCAGGGTCTCGCCAGTCTCATCAGCAATGGCTTGCGGGTGAGCTTCCAGCAGGTGGAGACGCTCGAACAGGGGGCGTAGCGATGCCTGTGGAACGATGGAGAGACGAAGCATGATCTGTCCGAGCGCCTCGTCGCGCCTGAGTACGATGAAGTCCCAGTAAAGCGCCTCGGCATCGAACGGCGTCAGGCGATCCATTTCATAGGCGAGAATGGCCGCGAGGTCCTGTTCTGCAGCGAGGGGAAGCGTGACATCGCGCTGCATGATCCGCCCTGTCGGCAGAACAAGCCTGATGGCAGCATGGCGTGCCTTGCTTTTGCGCAGGGCGCGATATTGCGCGCTGGTCTCGAGATCCAGCGTTTCCGACTGCCCTAGCGTTCCGATGATGATCCGGCTGCGCGCCTCGCGCAGATAGAGTGTCAGGGCGTCGTCAGTGGCGACGGCCTCAACCATCGGGCGTCGAACGGCGGCAAGCGCTGTCGTGACACGTTCTGGCAAAACGGCCCGGATCTGGCGCCACCACCAGACAAGGAAAGGCTGCATCACCATGTCTCCTTTTCCTTTTGCTTCACGGTAGAGGATTCAGGCGGGGTGCCACCACGATATCGGGCCAGTGGCGCGCATCGCCCGGCGCGAACACAAGACGCAGGCGCACCAGCTCGGGCAGGGTATTGCCATACCATGTCGGGCTCCAGTGCCCGGATGCGTAATAATGCCACTCCACGCCCTCAAGACCGTTCAGCAGGACCCGTTGTTCCACAGGCGTCGGGGGTTCGATCACATGCCGATAGGCTGACCACTGCAGCACGAACCGATGCGCGTCATCGACGGAAAGCGCCATGTTTGCCCGTCCTCCGCCGGAAATTGCCTCAGCCTGTGTTTGCAGGGCATGGGGCACGGGGCCACGCCATGTCAGGCGATGGTTCGTGCCCACGAGAAGCGGCCCCTCGCGTCCATTACCTGCATCGGCACTGGCAACCACCTGCCTTACAAACCTGTCCACCGCATCCAGATCATCCTGTGCAGCCAGGGTCTGGCGTTGCTGCTCGAACAGGCGCGTGGCGGCATCGAAACCCTGGCGCAGGACCAGCAGCACCAGAGAGAACACGACCAGAGCGATTAACAGCTCCAGCAAGGTGAACCCGGCCGCATCATCACGGCGCGGGGTCATGGCGTGCCCTCCGCCGGGCCGGAACACAGGCTACTCAGAGTGACGGCGCGCTGGCCGGAAAGGGTAAAAGCGTCAGGCCAGGATTCCGTTACGGTGACATGGTAGAGGACAGTTCCTCCACGATGTTCCAGTGGGGTCATGGTGATACGCCAGTGGAAATGGTGTCCGTCCTCGCCGCTCTGGGTAAAAGCACCGGGGGTCATGCCGTGACCGATGGCATCGAGATGTGACTGCGCTCGTGAGAGAGCCTCGCGCGTGGCGGTGGCGACGTGTCCTGCCGCAACGCCATCCAGCATGCCGCGATAGACGACACCCAGCGCCAGCGCGACGATGATGAATGCAATCAGCACCTCAATGAGCGTAAAGCCGCCTTCGGAGGAAGGACGCGCGCCCTTTGGCACCGTCATCCTCCGTGGCTTTCGATGGCACCGGTCAGCCAGTTGACGCCCAGCGTCATGCGGCTCACCCCCCGGCTGAGCCCGAGCACAGGGCCCGATGCGCTGCCATCCGGGTAGAAGCGGAACACGCTCCTCGTGTCTGGCGTGATCGTGATGGCGGGCAGGGCTCCCGCAGTTGCCGGGGGGATGACGTAGCTTCCGGAAAGCGGGTTGATATCGAGCTCCTGGGCACGCCCTGTATAGAGCGCGCGGGCATGGGTCTCGCGCATCAGGGCGGCGATCTGTCGCGCCGCGTTACGCAGTTCGAGCCGTGCAGGATGCGAGGCGCCATGTCGGACCACAATGGCGCCAATCATGCCCAGAATGACCAGCACGACCAGCATCTCGATCAGGGTAAAGCCGGACTCGGCCTGCGCTCTACTGGGCAAGGTCATTAAGGCTCAGCATGGCGAGGAGAAGCGAGGAGACGATGCCTGCCACCATCAGACCCATGACGATGGTGATGGCCGGGACCAGAAGGGCAACAAGGCGCTGAATGGCAATGCGGGCCTGATCTTCGTGAATATCGGCGGCCCTAAGCGCCATGGGGCCGAGGCGTGCGGTTTCCTCACCCAGTTGAAGCAAATGGATCAGCCTTGTCGGAAAAATGCCTGCGGCGCCTAGTGTTGCTGACAGCCCCGCGCCCGAACGTGCGCTTTCAGCGGCTGTCTCGATGGCGGCGCTGGCGGCCTGATTGCCCAGCGCATCACGCACGATCCCCAGTGCCGGAAGCAGGGCAACGCCATTAACCAGCAGGGTGCCGAGAATACGGGCAAACCGCGCGGCCAGGATTTCCGATACCAGACGGCCGAGCCCTGGCACACGCAGCAGCATGCGGTCGAGCGGTCGACGCAGGGCCGGGCGTTGAATGGCCAGACGCAGGCCCAAACCAGTCAGAAATACGATAACCAGCATGGCCAGGCCGTAATGACCGATTGCAGCGCCTGCCTCCGTCAGAAGGCGCGTGGAGGCCGGCAGAGTCGCGCCATTCTGCTCAAATAGCGGCGTGAATTGCGGCAGGACCTTCGTGAGCAGTAATGTGACAGATCCGATAGCCGTCAGGGTGAGGATGGCGGGATAGATCATGGCCGATTGGACGGTGCTGATCAGCGCGCGCTCGCGTTCGAGCAGCCCGGCGAGCCGTTCCATGGTGGGGGCCAGATCTCCCGTTGTCTCAGCCGCCCGCACCATGCCGATATAGAGCGGGGGAAAACCACCCCGGCTCGTGGCAAGTGCCGAATGAAGCGCCTGTCCGTCACGGACCCTGTCCCGAACACCCTTCAGGATGCTGCCTATGCGGGGGGATGACGTGGTCTCGATCAGAAAACGCAGGGCACGATCCATATCCTGTCCTGCATCGAGCATGACAGCGAGTTCGCGCGTCAAATCCGCTAGTTCACCGCGCGTTACGCCGTGTCGCTTCAGGCTGAAGCCCTGCGCGCCAGAGCGCGGAATGGCTCCTGTGCCAGACGCGCGCGCAAACCTCGTGCGCCCCTTTGCGCCTTTCTCCGCCATACCGACATGGATGGGCATGTAGCCCTGGCGTCGCAGTTTCGCGACAGCGTCTTCCTGCGTGTCGGCCATGAGGGTGCCCTGCTGTGGGGTGCCCTGTCGGTCAATGACCCTGTAGAGGAATTCCGTCATGAGGGGGCTGCGCTCGCCACACTCAACCGACAGCGCGCACGCTACGCATGACTTCCTCGATGGTGGTCTGGCCATCAACGGCTGCACGAAGCCCGGAATCGAAGAGGGTTTCCATGCCGGCTGCGACGGCTGCACGCTCTATCGCGAGATGATCGGCTTTCTCGAAAACGAGTTTTTCAATGGCCTCATCGGGTTCGAGAAGTTCTGCGATTGCGAGCCTGCCCTTGAAGCCTGTATGGCGGCATGAGGCGCAACCCGCCGCGTGATGAAGAGTAATCGGCTCCCCCGAGGCGAAGCGATCGAGTTGCAGTTCCTGAACCAGCGCCGCAGGTGGCGTGTAGGGCGTCTTGCACAGAGGGCACAGGCGACGCACGAGGCGCTGGGCCAGAACACCACGCAGCACTGCGGTCATGAGGTAGTCCTCTACCCCCATGTCGCGCAGGCGTATGATGGCGGCGGATGCTGAGTTCGTGTGCAGTGTGGACAGAACCAGATGCCCTGTCAGAGCCGCCTGAACGGCAATCTGGGCGGTCTCACGGTCGCGTATCTCGCCTACCATGATCACATCGGGATCCTGACGCAGAATGGCGCGCAGCAGGGTGGCGAAATCCAGACCGATCTGCGGTTTGACCTGCACCTGATTGATGCCGCCAAGCTGGTACTCGATCGGATCCTCAATCGTGACGATCTTGCGCGTGACGGCATTGAGATCGGACAGGCCCGTATAGAGTGTTGTGGTTTTTCCCGATCCGGTCGGCCCTGTAACCAGAACGATGCCATTGGGCCGCTGGAGAAGCTCGCGCAGGCCCCCGACAATGCCGGGCTGCAGGCCCAGCGTGGCATAATCGAAGACCGCGCCCGACCGATCGAGAACGCGCAGGACCAGCGTCTCGCCATAGAGCGACGGAATGGTGGACACACGAAAATCGACTTCATGCCCGCGCACGGCAAGCTTGATCCGTCCATCCTGGGGCAGGCGTCGTTCGGCAATATCAAGGCGCGCCATGATCTTCACGCGTGAGAGCACGGCGGGCACAAGCTGGGCCGCCAGTGTTTCCGCCTCATGCAGGATGCCGTCATAGCGATAGCGCACACGCAGCCTGTCCTCGAACGGCTCGATATGGATATCCGAAGCCCTGGTCTCGACCGCACGATTGATGATCTGGTTGACCAGACGGATCACGGGTGCTTCTGACGCCAGATCCTTCAGCCGTTCGGCATCGTCTTCAAGAGCATTGCCCTCTGCCTGCTCGGGTTCGGCCTCGCGGCTTTCATCCGGGTAGAGGCGGTCGAGCGCGGCTTCGAGTTCAACCGGAAGGGCTGCCTGGGTTGCGATGGTCAGTCCCGTCGCCGCCTGCAGGGCCGCAGGCGTGAAACTGTCCAGCGGGTCGCGCATGGCAAGAGCCAGCGTGTTTCCCTCCAACGAGAGCGGCACAACATGCGCATCACGCAGGAAACGGGTCTTGATCTGCCCGGTCAGAACCGGATCGGCCGGATAATGATCAGCACCTGCAAGAGGAATATCGAGCAACTCAGCATAGGTTCTGGCCATGAGCGCTTCTGACACCAGACCCAGTTGCAGCAGGATCTGGTCGAGGCGACCACCGCTCTGCTCTGCGGCACGTGCAGCGCGGTCGAGCCCTCGATGGTCGCAATATCCTCTGTCGACCAGCAGGGAAGCTAACGCCTCGAGACGGCCGTCATGCTGACGCTCAGCCATAGGACTGCCCGATGATCTCGAGCAACCAGCCGCCCCAGAGGGCAAAGGCGAGCCCTGGGCCGAAGGGGATACGCATCTGCGCGCTCAGGCTGGCTTTTCGCGTAAGCCACGCGCCGGCCAGTGTGACGACAGCACCCATGAATACGATCTCGGGCAGGATGAATGGTCCCAGCCATCCGCCTCCGGCGGCAAGCAGCTTGGCATCGCCACCGCCAAGCCCGTCCCGCGCCCGCAACTTGCGATAAAGCAGCGCGACGCCGCCAAATGCGGCCCAGCCCAGCAAGGCAGCCAGACTGTGCAGATGAAACTCGGCGCGACCATGCTGTGCTGCGAAGGCGAGCCCGACACCGAGCAAGGGGAGAGTCAGGTAATCCGGCAGGGTTGTGCTGCGCAAATCGATGGCTGCGAGCAGCAGGAGCCACCAGCCAAACAGGCATCCCTGAATCATGAGATGAGTCAGGTCGAGACGATCTGGCGCCATATGCACGGCCCAGTCAGCGGCTCCCGCAACGAGCAGGGCCGCGACTTCCATCGCCGGGTGGAATGCATCGATAGCCGACTGGCAATAGCGGCATTTGCCACGCTGTATGGCGTAGCTGACCAGCGGTATGAGATCGCGGCCGCCAAGCACGCAATCGCAGTTCGGGCAGCGTGACCGGGTAAAGAAAGGTGAGCGCCCCTCTGGCAGCCGCCAGGCAAGCACGCCGAGAAAAGACCCGATGAAGGGCGAGGCGATGACGAGGCCTGTATGGAGAGGGAGCGCGAAATTCATGGGGGCGCTCAGGGATTGCAGATCATGGCAGCACGATCGCTCGTCGCTTCATGAGCGCCCTTCGAGCAGAGGTCATAATCATGGCCCGGTCGTTCCGAGGGGTTGCTGTAGATATAAGGGTGGTGCCACGGGTCCTTGGGGTCAGCATTGTCCTTGAGGTAAGGCCCGTTCCAGTTCTCGGCGTCCTGCGGGCGTTCGATCAGCGCGTGCAGCCCGTCTTCAGTGCTGGGGTAGCTTCCTGTGTCGAGACGATACAGATCCAGAACCTCGCCCAGCCGCTGAATGGATTGATGAGCGACGGAATTGCGTGCGCCACCCAACTGACGCAATGCGGCGGGCGCGACGAGACCGATGAGCAAACCGAGAATGGCAATCACCACCAGCAATTCGAGCAGCGTGAACCCGGCCTCGTCGGTATCGGAGGGAGCGCCGATATCGGCGCCTTCGGTCTGGTCGGGGCGCTGCGTGGTCCGGACGGGCCATTCGCATGTTTTGGCGCAACGGGGCTGTGCTAGCGTATCAAAAAGGCGCATCAATAATGTGTCCGATATGAAAAGCCCTGAATCGGGGAGGAGTGTAGCGCAATATGGCCGTTGCGTATGCGAGCTGCATGATTTTTGTTGCTGCCCTGTACCATTTGCCACCCAGGGTTCTTCCCGCAATTCTGGGGGTGGAAAATGGTCGCAACGGCATGGTGCGTCATAACAGTAACGGAACGGATGACCTCGGTGTGATGCAGGTCAACACGTTGTGGCTTGGGCCTATTGCGCAGTTTACCCATGCTACGCCGCAAAGCGTTTACCGCAATCTGCTGACCCAGCCCTGCTATAATATCAGCGCAGCGGGGGCTATCATGCGCCTCTATCTCAATGAGTCTCATGGTGATCTCATGAGGGCGGTCGGGAATTACCATTCGCATACCATCGCGCTCAATCTGGCTTACCAGCAGCGCGTGCTGGGTGCGGCGCGCCTTCTGTTCCAGAATGGCGGTCATTGAGCCTCCGTTCAATGATCGAGCCCGGTGACGTGCAGGGTCTTGAACAATGCCGGGGCATCCTGCGTAAACAGCGAGATGTGCGTACTGCCTTCATGGGGGAAGATCAGATCCGTCATCCTTAGCTCACCGTCATTGGCGAAAATCTCGACAGAGGAACGGTCCACCACGACGTGCAGTGTGATGGTGTTGTTGTGTGGGAGCAATGAGGCAATATGGATCGGACTGAACTTACTTGAATAATTGGTCACCCCGGAATGGGAACGATCCAGCGACAGCAGGTGACGGGCAAAATCATAGCTTATGCGCGTCCCTTCCTGACCATCTTCAGATTGACGCACCGTGATGCCTGCCTGCCCCTTGCCGTCGCTGTGCAGGGTCAATGAAATATCCTCCACTTCGTGCTGTACGGGCAGGGGCCAGACTGCACTGGCGGCCAGCGCATGACCTGCCCAGCTGCGGGAGGGAGAACGGGCGGTGAGCGCGTCGTATTCGGGTGTCGGAACCTGATAGAGATGCGGCTTGCCACGCAGTGTCCTGAGCAAAAGCGCAACTGGCAAGGTCATCTGGCCGCGCCAGGGTGCGGTAGGAAGCTTGTCAGCATAATCCCAGTTGCTCATCCAGCTTATCAGGCGGGGCGACAGATCTGGCGTGTTGGCAATGCGTATGGCCGCATAATTATCGGCTCCATGATCGAGCCAGTGATAGGTCGATGGGTCGGCCCCTTCAGGAGGGAGAGGATCGGCGGTGAATTTCGTGCCGTCAAAGCGGCCTGTGAAATATTCCACCCCGGATCCCCCGGCAATGCTCCAGGGATTGACGCTTACGATCATGACCCAGCGGGTGTCCTTGCGATTTCCATCCAGATCGAGCGCGACAAGCGTGGGCATCTCCCACAGCATGCCGGGCTTGCGATAACCGTTCGGCTGGAAGTCGCTCAAAAAATCCCAGTGCTTCAGGTCGCGGGAACGGTAGAGCTTGACCACCTGCGCATCGGCGACGACGGTTGTCATCACCCAGTATTGCCCCGGCGCGTACCACGCCACTGACGGATCACGGAATTGTCGTGAGTCCGGAGACAATGTGAGTATCGGGTTGCGCTCGTGGCGCTCCCAAGTTGCGCCGCGATCGAGGCTATAGGCAAGTGACTGTGCCTGCGTACCGTCAGGGTGGGCCGGATCCTGTGAAAAAACAGTGGTGTAGAGCGCGATTAATGGCGGAATGTGGTTCTTGCCCAGACCGGAGCGATTATCCCGATCCACCACGACTGACCCTGAAAACATGTCCCGCCCGGGCGAAGCGGCGAGCGCTACGGGTTCCTCATGCCAGTGCAGAAGGTCATGACTGGTCGCGTGACCCCATGAGGTATGACCCCACACCATGCCATCTGGATTATACTGATAAAAAAGATGCCATGTCCCATCCAGCCAGAACGGCCCGTTGGGGTCATTCATCCAGTGCGCGCGAGGAGAAAAATGCAGCGCGGGACGCCATTGCGGTGTCTCACTCGTGGTATTTGAGCTACTGCCTGTCGCGTTTGACTCCTGCGCAGCGGCAGGACAGGCAGTCATGGCCGTCAGAGGCGCGATGAGCCCGGAGAGCGCGCAAAGTATTACGCAAGAAAAAAACCGTTTATGGCGCTGTGACATCATCACCCGAAGCTGAGGATACCCAAAGGAAAGTGACCGGCCTGCACGGGGCAGGCCGATCACCAGACGCTTATTGTTGTGTGGTCAGAAAGGCATTCATGCGGGCATTCACATCCGGGCCGATCTGCTTTTGCTGGCTGATCAGATCCTGAATGAAACCGACGATATTGATGTCGGCGCGATTGGCCGAAATATCGCCGTACCCACCAAGGCCGTTATTGCCATAGCGTGTGTCGACAATCGACGCATCGCCACGGATGCGAACCTTGACAGTCGGTGACAGCGCACCGCCACGACGTCCTTCAACCGTGTCGATGAAGGACTCCACGAGCCCGCCCGGCATGACGTAATGCGAGTAGGACTGGAAGGCGCGCAGGTTCTGGTCCGGGTTGGCATCGTAGTCGGTGCCAGCCGCAATATTCAGGTTGGTCGGGTTGCCGAGCATCAGCCCGCTTCCGTAGTTCATGGGCTGGAAATCACTGCGGATGCCATTGCCGACGAAGCCATAGACACCGTCAGGTCCGTCCACACCGGCTGCATAGGTCGTGCGATGGCTGATGGTGAAGATGTAGTACTTTCCGTCCTTGATATACATCTGCGGACGTTCGGTCTGATCGTTCACGCAATTGGCTTCGATCAGCGGCGACAGGAACTTCCACTTCGACAGGGAGCCATTCTCGGCGACTGCCAAACCAATAGCGGCCTTCTGGTAATATGCGCCCGTGTTCAGCACCTGCTGAACGGTCTCGGCGTGCGGGTCATTGGCGCGATAACCGAGATCCTCCGCCGTGCAGTTTGCAAGCCCACGCTCACCGGGCGTGTTGCCTTCAAACACCATGTAGTTGGTGCCGGGGTGCTGGGGATCCTCGAAAGTGAACGGATCGCGGAAGTTGTAATACGGGTTCTGCGCGCCATTCTGATAGAGAACGCCGTCGGGGCGCAGAAGCGGCGTGTGCTGCGTGAAGCCCGTAAACCAGACATGGTTGAAATCGGCATGGATCTGGCCAAGGCTTTGAGTGATCACCGCCTGTGAGGGAGTGATATCCTGGCCTGCCGCGTTCCGGTTGAATGCCATATCAGTATAGAACAGCGATACCTTGTTACTCGTGGGATCGAGCAGACGCATCGAGCCGGACCATTCGGCGGTGATGGTATAAGTCGTGCCGGCAAAAACCTGTTCCTGCGCCCCTTCAGGGATCAGGTGTCCACCATAGATCCAGCCCCCGTTGGTCGGGCGATGGCTCGCCGGGATGCCTGCGCGGCGGTAGAAATAGCCGATACGGGCATGGGTGTGACGGTCATCGAAGCCATAGCCGGCGTTCTTGTCGGCGGTCAGGCAGAAAATAACTTCCCAACCGTTATAGCTGAACTGATTGGCTTTCTTGTCGATGAGCGTCCAGGTGTCCCAGACCCACACATCAGGGTTGGTTGCCGGAAAATCGGCGGGGACATCAGGCATGACGAGCTGCTCGGGAAGCGAATTCTTGCCTGCACCGGCCGAGGTGTCGGAATGGGCCTTGATCTGCATGGCATCGGCACGCGTCCATCGCGCTGTGAAGCTGTCCTGCGGGTCGTATGCCTTTTGGGTGTGGATGGTGGGCAACGGGAAGCCGGGCACGCCATTCAGCGAACTGCCCGGATACAGTTTTGCGCCATGCGGCATCATGCCGGGGCGGGGCGCAACGCGGAACGCCTCACGCAGGGCGTCGGGGTTAAGCTGGGCAAAAGCCGCCTGGCTGGTGAATGTTGCGACCATCGATCCGGCCAGCAACAGATTGAGCATCGCTCTCTTTCGGAACCTGTTGCCATGTCACCCTCGAATGATTTCGTCATGAGGCATGGCAGGAACGTTACTGCTCCGTCACGCATCATGATCCCGTTTCTTCCTGCCCTGGCGGCGTTACATTCCTCCAGCGCCCGGTTACTTGATCACAAATTTGTTATGAGAGTCAATTCGCAATTAACGACAGATTAATGGCAGAAAGATGTCTGTCTTGAGACCACGCTGCGGCAGCAAGTCTTCGGTGCAGCACAATCAAATTGAAACATAATAACTGATGTGGTGACTGGTATTTCTGTTTAATTGCGTAAATTTGAAAAGTGGCGGTGAAAGACAAAATTTTCTTTACGATGGCCTGTTGCCGTTACGATTGCGATACTGCTCCAAGCGAGGTGAATTTTGCTTTCACTCCCCTTGCACCAGACGATAACCGATACCGGTCTCGGTGATGATGTGGCGAGGCTGTTCCGGGTCCGTTTCGATCTTCTGTCGTATCTGTCGGATATAGACTCGCAACTGCTGCACATCACCGCTGGCACCCCAGAGCTCGCTCATGATTGTGCAATGGGTCAAAACGCGCCCGGCGTAGCGCACAAGCATTCGCAGAATATCCCATTCCCGGGGAGAGAGTTTCAGTTCCGTCCCGGCACGGAAGATTTGTCGTTTCACCAGATCGATCGATAGATCACCGGAAGTGAAGAGGGGCGTTGTCCCCTGTTGCTGCAGGGCATGACGCAGCGCATTGCGCAGGCGGGCCACGAGTTCTGCCATGCTGAACGGCTTGGTCACGTAGTCATCGGCGCCGGCTTCCAGAGCAGCTACCTTGCCCCGCTCATCATCGCGCACAGAGAGGATCACGACTGGAAGGGTCGGATGCAGCGCCCTTAGCCTGCGCAGGATTTCTATCCCGTCATGGTCAGGCAGGCCCAGGTCGAGCAGGACGAGGTCAGGCGGTGTTTCACTGGCCACCCGCAACGCGTTCTCGCCTGTTCCAGCTTCGAGCACGCGCCATGACTGACTGGCCAGCGTGGTGCGTAGCAGCCTGCGAATGGCGGGCTCATCGTCAACAACGAGAAGGATCGGGTCACTCATGGGGCAGGGACTTCGAGCAGGATCGGATAGGGCATGGGACCGTGTCTTTGGCACGGTTGATGGTCATCGGACTCACCCGGCGATAGGGCTGCCCGCAGGGAAACAGTTTCTTTGGGGGCAAACTTCTCACAGGGACTTTCTTCCGTCACGGGTTTCCGGGCCGGTCCTGTCGGGCACAATCTGGCGCATCGCCTGTGAGGCTGGCAGCGGAAAGCGCAGGGTAAAAACCGCTCCTTGCCTGTCCGTACGGTTTGCGGCCTCAATATCGCCACCCATTGCCTCGACAAAACCACGGGCAATGGCGAGGCCGAGGCCAGTCCCTGCACGGGCCGTATCGGCCGCGGCAAAGCGTGTGAACTTGCCAAAAATCTCTGCTGGATCACGATCACCAAATCCCGGCCCCTCATCCTCAATCGCGATCACGAGCCTTGAATGGCGCATGGCGAGGCGCAGCGTAATGGCAGTCTCTGCGGGGGTATATTTTGCTGCATTGTCGAGGATATTGAATAGAGATTGCTCCAGCAGCACAGCATCGAGATCGAGCATGGGGAGGGTCGATGCGGTATCGAGGGTGACGTGATGATGCTCCAGTAGTTTCGCCGCGCGTGCTAGGGCTGTCGCCGCCACCTCGGCGCAGTCCACACTGTCATGGCGCAGGGGGAGGGCGCCGGCTTCAATCCGTGTCATGTCGAGCAGATTACCCACGAAGCGGTTCAGGCGTTCGGCCTCATCCGTCAGGGTCGAGAGAAGCTCGCTTCTTCCTTCCTCTCCCAGTACCTCGCCATAATCGCGCAGGCTCGATGCTGCTCCCAGAATGGAGGCGAGCGGGGTGCGCAGATCATGGGAAATGGAGGTCAGAAGGGCCCCCCGCAGCCTGTCCGTCTCGGCTTCCAGGCGTACCCTGTCGAGATCACGGGTCAGCAGCAGGCTTTCGAGGGCCGAGGCTGTTTGGTCCGCCAGCGCGTCCAGCAAACTCTGCTGCTCGGCATCGAGCAACTGGCCCGGTTTCTCGCGGTACAGGCCGATCACAGCTACGGGCCCACGCGCCGTGCGCAGGGGAATGAACAGCCATTGTACGCCGGGAAGGCTGTCAGACCCGCGCCCGGCCAAACGGCTATGCTTCCAGGCCCAGCTTGCCGCCGCCAGATCGTCCTCTCCCGGGGGGTGGGCTTTGTCCGATTGCGCCTGTACGGCTAGTCTGCCGCCATCGGGCATGAGAAGCACGACGTGACAATCGAGCAGGGTCGCAATCTGCCGGGTGACAGAGCAGAGCAGGTCGTCGAGCGTGGACATGCCGGTGATGGTGCGGCTGAAACGATAGAGTGACTGGGTGATCTCTGCACGGTGGCGCGCCACAACAGCCTGACTGCGTACGCGGGCGCCCAGATTGCCTGCAATCAATGCCGTGGCAAAAAAGAAGAACAGCGCCACGACATTATCGGGGGCTGCAATGGTCAGGGTATAAAGCGGCGGCAGGAAAAAGAAGTTGAAGCACAGCATGCCGAAAATGGATGCCCAGAGCGAGGGACCCAGCCCGTAGGCCACGGCCACTCCCAATATGGCGGTCAGAAAGGCCAGTGACACATTACTGACCTCGAAACCCTGCCGAAGCAACAGGGCCAGCCCCAGAGCACAGAGGACGATGGCCGTGCTCGCCAGATAGGGCGAAAAACGTGGGGGAGGATTTTCGTAGATCCGGTGGTCCATCGCCTCGCCTGAACGGGGTACGACATGAACCGGAAAATTCTCCGAGCGCTGAATCAGCCGTTCAGTTGTTGATCGACCGATAAGCTGCCTCAGCCGACCGAGCCAACCCGTGCCCGCCGGATGCGCCGCGACGATCTGCGTCACATTCTGGGCGCGGGCATAGGCCAGGGCATCGAGGGCAATATCATGGCCGGGCACTGTCACCGTCTCTGCACCGAGCGACTGGGCGAGATGCATCTGTGAGGCCATGCGCGCGCGGGCCTCCTCGGTCAGGTCGCGGCTGGTTTCCACATGCAGAACGATCCAGGGCGCATGAAGCCGGTCGGCCAGTCTCTTGCCGTAGCGCACAAGACCCGCATCGCCATCCTGCAGGGTCAGGCAAACCATCACGCGTTCACCGGCCGCCCAAGGCCCCGCTATGGCGTTGGCCTTCATGTGATCGACCAGCTGCGCGTCCACCTGCTGGGCCGTCTGGCGCAAGGCCAGTTCGCGCAGGGCGGTCAGGTTGCCGGGCGAGAAATAATGCAGCAGCGCCCGGCCTGCCGTGTGGGCCGCATAGATCTTTCCATCGCGCATGCGCTGCAGCAGGTCGCCCGGTGTCAGATCGACCAGTTCGAGCTCATCGGCGCTCTCGATCACATGGTCGGGCACGGTCTCGCGCACGCGCACCCGGGTGATCGAGGCTACGATATCATTCAGGCTTTCAAGGTGCTGGATATTGACGGTGGTGAAAACATCGATCCCCGCATTGAGCAGCTCCTCGACGTCCATCCACCGCTTCGGATGGCGGGAGCCGGGCGCGTTGCTGTGCGCCAGTTCATCGACAAGAGCGAGGGTGGGGCGCCGGGCGAGAATGGCATCAAGGTCCATCTCGCGCAGGATCTGACCGCGATAGGCGACGGAACCGGCCGCGATGACAGGCAGGCCCTCGACAAGCGCCTGTGTTTCAGCACGGCCATGCGTTTCCACCACGCCAATTGCCAGATCGACCCCCTCCTGCATCAGATGCCGGGCGCTGCTCAGCATTTCGAATGTCTTGCCGACACCTGGCGCCGCGCCGAGAAAGATTTTCAGCCGGCCCCGGCGTCTTTCGCCGCAGCCCTGACGCAGCAGGGCGTCAGGGTCGGGGCGGTCATAATCCTGTCTCGTCATCGCGTTCCCTGGCTCGGTCTGGCGGCTGCGCCTGTTCATAAATCTGATGATTGTCATGGCTTGCCCAAGTGCCGCGATCTGGCATCTGGGCAGGTTGGACCGGCTATTGCGCCATTCTATCGAGCGCCCGGTTGAGTGCCAGAACATTCACATGGGGCTCACCGAGGAAGCCAAGAAAGGGCTGGCTTGTCTGCTGCAGCACCAGATGACGGACACGGGCTTCATCAAGGCCCCGTGCCTCTGCCACGCGCAGGACCTGAAACAGCGCTGCCTCGGGTGAGATGTCAGGGTCGAGGCCACTGGCTGATGTGGTGACGAGGTCAATCGGGATATGCCAGCCCCGTGCCATAGCCTCAGGATTTTCGGCACGCAATGCGGCGGCGCTTTGGGTGACGCGCTCAATGAGGGCCCGGGATGTCGGGCCGGCATTGGAAGCCAGAGAGGCCGCCCCGTTATAGGGCATCGGGATTGTCTTGCCGGGGTCCTTCGGATCTGGCCCCATTGTGGCCGAAGGGCGACCGTGGAAATAGCGCGGGGAGGTGAAATTCTGTCCGATCAGGGCAGAACCGACAACATGTCCCTTGTCGTGGATCAGGCTGCCCGCCGCCTTGTCGGGCAGGATCAGGCCTGACAGGGCGGTCATCCCAAGAGGGTAGGCCAGACCGGTGAGGGCAGAAAGAAGGAGAAACAGAACGAGCGCAGGGCGCAGCTGGGACAAAACCATGATGGCCTCCTCAGGCCAGACCGATATGGGTGATGAGCAGATCGATCAGCTTGATGCCGATGAACGGTACGATGAGCCCGCCAACACCGTAGATAAGCAGGTTGCGCCGCAGCAGCGCCGCCGCACCTACCGGGCGATACGCCACGCCACGCAGTGCAAGCGGGATGAGCGCGATAATGATCAGGGCGTTGAAGATGATCGCTGAAAGCACGGCGCTTTCCGGGGTGGCCAGATGCATGATGTTGAGGCTGGACAGCGCAGGATAGAACCCGACGAACATCGCAGGAATGATGGCGAAATACTTGGCCACGTCATTGGCGATCGAGAAAGTCGTGAGCGCACCGCGCGTCATGAGCAGCTGCTTGCCGATACCGACGATCTCGATCAGTTTTGTCGGGTCGCTGTCGAGATCGACCATGTTGCCAGCCTCGCGGGCGGCGACAGTGCCGGTATTCATGGCAACGCCCACATCGGCCTGAGCAAGGGCGGGGGCATCGTTCGTACCATCGCCGCACATGGCCACGAGCTTGCCCGAAGCCTGCTCGCTGCGGATCAGGGCCAGCTTGGCTTCGGGTGTGGCCTGGGCCAGGAAGTCATCCACGCCCGACTCAGCGGCGATGGCGGCGGCAGTCAGGGGGTTGTCACCCGTAATCATGACCGTGCGTATGCCCATGCGACGCAACTCGGCGAAGCGTTCGCGTATGCCGCCTTTCACCACATCCTTGAGATGCACCACACCCAGCAGATGCGTGTCATCCATGACCGCAAGCGGGGTGCCACCCTGACGGGCGATGCCATCGGCGATACTGCGTATCTGGGCGGCGGAGGGGGCGTTTGGCCCAGCAGCTTCAAGCACGCTCTCAACCGCGCCCTTGCGTATCTGTCTGGTGCCGATATTGACGCCGCTCATGCGTGTCTGGGCCGTAAACGGGACGAACTGTGCACCTGCAGCGTTGAGTTCGCGTCCTCGCAACCCGAAACGCGTCTTGGCCAGCACGACAATGGAGCGGCCTTCCGGCGTTTCGTCGGCCAATGAGGCAAGTTGTGCCGCATCGCCAAGCTGTTGCTCGGTCACGCCCGGCACGGGCATGAAGGCGCAGGCCTGACGGTCTCCGATTGTGATGGTGCCGGTCTTGTCGAGCAGGAGCGTATCCACATCGCCCGCGGCTTCAACCGCACGGCCCGACATCGCGAGCACATTGAAGCGGATCAGCCTGTCCATACCGGCAATGCCGATTGCCGAGAGAAGCGCCCCGATGGTGGTAGGAATGAGCGTGACGAACAGGGCCACGAGCACCATGACCGAAATCGAGCCGCCCGCGTAATGCGCAAACGACGGAATGGTCGCCACAGCGATGATGAAGATGAGCGTCATGCCAGCCAGAAGGATGGTCAGGGCAATCTCATTGGGTGTTTTCTGTCGCTGCGCGCCCTCCACGAGAGAGATCATGCGATCAAGAAAGGTCGAGCCCTGGGCTGCCGTGATGCGCACGATCACCCAGTCCGACAGCACACGTGTGCCGCCTGTGACGGCCGATCGATCGCCGCCACTTTCGCGAATGACAGGGGCGGACTCACCCGTAATGGCTGACTCGTCAACCGAAGCAATGCCTTCGATCACCTCCCCGTCGCTCGGGATGAAATCGCCAGCCTCGACCAGGACTACATCGCCCACGACCAGCTCGGGGGCGGGAATTTCCTCATACAGCCCGGCAGGACCGAAAGCGCCTGTATCACTGGGCAAAAGGCGCTTGCCGCGCGTCTCCGTGCGGGTGCGACGCAGTGAGTCGGCTTGCGCCTTGCCACGCCCTTCGGCGATGGCTTCGGCAAAATTGGCGAAAAGCAGCGTGAACCACAGCCAGAGCGTGATCTGCAGGGCAAACCCGGTATGGGAGACACCTTTGATGAGGTCGCGCAAAAGCAGCACGGTTGTCAGGCAGGTGACGATCTCGACGACGAACATGACCGGGTTGCGGATCATGATACGCGGGTCGAGCTTGCGCAGGCTTTCAGCCAGTGCGGGAAGCACGAGCGCTGCATTCAGCACACCCGATTTCGGGCGTGAGGGCGGGCGCTTCGACGGTGCCTCGGCATGGGACCCGGGCGCGGGTGAGGGAAAGGAGATCATCGTATGGGCGCCTTTCAGTAGGTCGTGCCGTGGAGCATGGCGAGATGCTCGACAATCGGGCCGAGAGCGAGGGCAGGGAGGAAGGTGAGGCCGCCAACGATCACGATCACCCCGGCGACAAGCGCAATGAAGAGGCCGTTATCGGTCGGGAAGGTACCGGGTGTCGGGGCAGCCACTTTCTTGGCAGCCATGGAGCCGGCAATGGCGAGTGCTGGAATGATCACGAAAAACCGCCCGATCATCATGCCGATACCCAGCGTGACGTTCCAGAAACTGTTCGCTGTCAGCCCTGCAAAGGCACTGCCATTATTGGCGGCGGCTGAGGTGTAGGCATAAAGCGCTTCGGAAAAACCATGCGGGCCGCTGGCAGATAGTGCCGAAAGGCCCGCTGGCAGCACGATGGCAAGCGCCGTGAAGCCCAGCATGACAAGCGGCAGGCAAAGCACGGCCAGCATGGTCATCTTGATTTCGCGCGCCTCGATTTTCTTGCCCAGATATTCGGGGGTGCGCCCGACCATCAGGCCCGCCATGAAAACAGCAATGAGCGCAAAGAGGAGGAACCCGTACAGCCCCGAACCGACGCCGCCGAAAATCACCTCACCCAGCATCATGTTGATAAGCGGCACCATGCCGCCGAGCGGGAGAAAACTCTCATGCATGGCGTTGACCGCCCCGCAGGAGGCATCGGTCGTGACCGTGGCAAAAAGCGCGGAGGCCGCAATGCCAAAGCGCGTTTCCTTGCCTTCCATATTCCCCAGCGTGCCATCCAGGCCCAGCGACGCAAAGAGCGGATTGGCGTGGGCCTCCGACCAGTAGAGAACGCCCGCGCCGATGAGAAAAAGCGCCGACATGGCTGAAAAAATGGCCCAGCCCTGCTTTTCCTGCCCGATCATGCGACCGAACATGTTTGTAAGCCCGGCTCCCAGCGCGAAGATGCAAAGCATCTGGACGAAATTGGTCAGCGCATTCGGGTTTTCGAAAGGATGAGCGGAGTTGACGTTGAAATAGCCACCGCCATTCGTGCCGAGCATCTTGATGGCTTCCTGAGTCGCCACAGGCCCCAGCGCGATCGTCTGTCTTGCGCCTTCGAGCGTGAAGATGGAGGCCGACCCTGTCAGGGTTTGCGGAACACCTTCCAGCACGAAGAACAGGGTGAGCAACATGCAGGCGGGCAGCAGCACATAAAGTGTGACGCGCACCAGATCGACCCAGAAATTGCCGATTGTGGAGGCGCTGCGTCGCACGAAGCCGCGCATGATGGCGGCTGCGACGGCGATGCCCGCAGCAGCGGAAACGAAGTTCTGAACCGTGAGGGCCAGCATCTGGCTGAGCGGGCTCAGCGTGGTCTCACCACCGTAGCTCTGCCAGTTGGTGTTGGTCAGGAAGCTGACAGCCGTATTATAGGCCAGGTCGGGTGATACCGCACCCAGACCCGCCGGATTGAACGGCAGAAACCCCTGAAGGCGCAGCAGGGCATAGACGGCAATAAAGCAGAAAATCTTGAACAGGATGACGGCCAGCGCATAATGCGACCAGGATTGCTCGCGCTTCGGGTCAACGCCTGCAAGGCGATACATGAGGCGTTCCAGCCCGCCGAAAGGTCGCTGGAAAAGATGCTTCTCGCCTTCGAGCACACGTTTGAGAAAGCCACCCAGCGGGCGCGTAATGGCCACCACGCACAGAAAGAACACCGCAAGGGTGATCCAGCCTGAGAGGGTCATGATCAGAACCTTTCGGGGCGGATAAGGACGGCGGTGACATAAGCCAGCAAGCCAAGGGTCACGAGGCCCGCCAGAACGAAATCGGGCGTCATGTCAGATCCTCTTGCAGACCGAAATGAAACCGAGGCACAGCGCAAAACCCATGAGGCCAAGCGCGCAGTAAAGACTGTCCAGCATAGGAAAGCTCCCAGAGTGAGGGGGGTATTATCCGGCTGGGGGGCGTAGGGATGACAGAGGAAGAGACCTCACGCCGTATAGGAATCTCATAGGAGAAACACCGCAGGATACGGGCCGCCTGGGCGAAGCCCGGGAGCGAGGGCGAGCCGTGGTCAGTGATACCCATCCGGATGCGGGCCGATGCACAGCCTCAACGATAAGGGCGCGTGGATCAGCAGAGTGTTTATTCCGGGGAGGGGCGTCGTGACGCAGGGAGGGCGTTAACGAACAATCCGGTTGCGGTTATGAAACAGGTAAACCAGCACTGTCATGATTGAGAGACGCAGCCTGAAATGCGCTGTGCGCGATGGGGCTCTCTTCCAGCAATCTTGTAACAGCTGTGGCAGGAATACCCGGCAAACCTAAAATATGGGCCGCCGGGGGTCATAGGGCGAACTTGCCAGCCTTTGGGGCGTGATAGGATTACGGTGGCGCAATCAAGGCTACCGATCACAGGGGCTCGCCATGAATCTCATTGTCATCATCATCATCGTTCTTCTTCTGCTCGGCACATTCGGTGGCTATGGCGGCTGGTATGGCACGGCCTGGACCGGTTATGGCGCTGGCGGCGGCGTCGGACTGATTGTTCTTGTTCTGTTGATTCTTATCCTTATGGGTCGCCTCTGACAGGTCATCCCGTATTGATCGGACGGGATATGGGCGGGGGAGAGCACTCTCCCCCTGATCCAATATCACGGCAGTTATCACGACAGGTTGCCTTTCAGATTTTATGCCTGAGTGTTGTCGGATTGAACCCGGTATGGGCCCGACACAGTGTGACAAAACTCGTCACGCTTTCATAACCAAGCATGAGCGCGATTTCGGTAACCGGTAATCCGGCTGCCAAAAGCTGACAGCCTCGTATGATGCGGGCAATCTGCATCCACGCCCCCGGCGACAAGCCTGTTTCGGTATTGAAACGACGCGTGAAGCTCCGCCGGGACAGACCACATTTCGATGCAAGGTCATCGAGCGACAGTTTTTCCTCACAATGGCGGGCCCACTCCGACAGCACAGCGCGAGTCAGGGCATGACGCGGCATGGGCAAAAGTACGGGGCTCGCAAGATTGCTCTCAATTTCATCACGCATGACGGCCAGAAGATGATGGTCAATCGGGCGCACGGAACAGGGGGCCTGCAGATCGCGCTCCCAACGTGACATCAGCGCTTCCATCAGAGGTGTCGCGGTCAGGGCAGCAGGTTCGCTCGGCATGAGCGCCTGGGCGAGAGAAGCGGAGATATAGAGCCGGCACCCATCGACCCCGGCCATGTCGCCACCATGGGTCATGTAAGGTGGAACCCAGTAGGCCTGACCGGCGGGGATCATCCATCGCGCCTGTTCGGTAGCCGTAACAATATGCCCCCGCCTTATCAGGCCAAGTTCACCGTGCGGGTGCCGATGAAGGGCAATACTCTCAGTGCGATCACGATCGCGGTCGAGAAACAGATCAGCCTCGCTTCCGATACGGTCGATCAGCAGGGGTGCGTTTATACCCATTATGGCCCAATCCTGTTGGTATATGCCCTGATCATGTTAGCGGGCCAGCGACGCGCTGGCGATACTGGCTGCATGAATACCGTAAAGATGTGTCTCAGGACGCTGCAGGAATGGCTCGCCATCCTGCTGCCCCTTCTCCTGCTGGCTGGCTGCGCCGGAACGCATGTGGCGTCCGAAGTCACGGCCAGTGATCCCTCCCTCCTGCCACCCCATCAGATTGCCCTTGTGATCGACGATGAAAGCGTGCCGCCCCGCAAGGCCGATCGTGCCCGGCGTCATGACGCAGCCGTGGCGACAACCCGCGTGGCACTGATGAACGATTTGCAGAAAATGCTGTCTGCCCGCCATCTTGCTGTGGTGGCATCGGGACAGCCCGCCGATATGACCCTGACCTGCACACTGACCAAAATCCGGCCCGGCAGCACCGTGGCGCGCCTGCTGATCGGCTATGGTGCGGGCAAGGCAGAGCTTCAGGTCAGGACCGTTCTGGCGGAGGCGGGCAGTCGACACACGCTCTTGCTGAGCTTTGTCACGACCAGCACCACAGGGGCCATGCCGGGTGCCGGTATTGGTGTCGCGTCGGCTGCGTCTGCAGCGGGGACAGCCGTGCATATGGCAGGGCCGTTGCTGGGGGTGCCCGGAACCCTGCGTCAGGGATTGGCGCAGGAGGCACAGCAGACGACAGACCGCATCGATGAACGACTGGCTGCCTATTTCCAGGCCAGAAACTGGCCCTATCCGCGCCCGCCAACCTCGTGGCTCTCACGCCTCTGAAAAGCCCGGCCTGCATGGCTCGGAGCAAATCTTACCCTCTGGGCGTCAGAAGCGCGCGTTTGACGCCAAGGCGATCCACCTGGGCAGGGGAAAATGGCAAGCGCTGCATCTCGCCCTTGTACCAGGGCGAAAACAGATCGGCATAATGGGGCGAGGCCGGATCGCCTGATTGTCCGGGGAAGTTGAGAAAGAGCGAATTATCCCATGCGCCTACATCGCATACCATCAGGAAGCTCGCCCCGCCCGTTACGGCATAGGGGTTGTCCTTCACATGGCCGGGATCGTACCAACGCGCCATGACGGTGTAGTGGTCACCGCCCGAACCAAAGGCAGGACCACCCGGCGAGGGAAATCTGGCGGCGATGGCGGGATCGTTTTCCAGAGCGTGATGCAGGGTCAAACTATGCAGGCGTCCCCATTGCCAGGCAGCGGGCAATGGCCCCATCAGTGAGACACATTCGGCATAGGCCCGGTCGAGTTGTTCCAGCATGAACGCCTCGCGGTGCTGCTCCGGTGACGTGCCACCGAAATTCCGGGCGTTTTCCAGCAGACCAAGCTGCGTCACGGGGCTGAGTTCGGCTGCGAGAAGATCGTCGAGTGCGGACGGGATGAAGCGCTCATGCAGCGCCTTGCCAAGCCGGGTCACCCAGACTTCGTAAAGCGCTGCGGCAGCACTGCTGGCCGTCACATGACCGTCCCAGTTTTTCAACAGGGGCAGCGCGGACCGGGAGAGCGTATCACGCGTGTCATGCTCCGGTAGCAGCGCGACCATTCGCAGCGCCAGAAGCGAAAGCGTGTCGTGCTGCAGAGCGATGCTGTCCGCCAGGCTGGCCCGAGGGGTGGCATCGAGCACCTGCTCCACCCGTTCATGGCGATAGGGCGGGCTCCATTCATGGCTGATGGTGAAACTCGGCGGCTCTGGCAGGTTCATTTCATTGGAGGTGCTGAACCAGCCCTTGGCCGGATTGAACTGGTGGGGCAGGTCCTCAAGCGGGCGTAATCCCAGCCAGTCGAAACTTCCATCGCCGGGGGCAGGCATGAGGCCATCATGATGCGGGCGACGGCGGGGAAGCCCGCCAGCAGCCTGCCAGCCGATATTACCGTGCCGGTCTGCATAGGTGAAATTGGTCGGGCTTGTGTGATGGCGCAAAGCCTCGCGGAACTGGGGCCAGTCCCTGGCAAGATTGATGCCGATATTACCCAGCAGGGCGTTGGCCCCCGGTGCCAGCCATGTGGCGGATACCGCAATGGCACGTCGCCGGGAGAGATCCTGTGCAATCACCGGCCCCTGCGCGGCGTAGCGCAGCACGATTTCCCGAGGGGCGGCACCGCGTATGGCGATGGTCTCGCGCCTGCGTGTCATCTCCCGCCATGCCCCGTCATGCCAGTAGCGGTCGGGATGATCGGGATGGGTGTTCAGAACGAACAGATCCTCCTGATCGATATGGAAATTGGTACGCCCGAAGGCAATATCGGCATTATGGCCCTGCATGATGCCGGGCATCCCCGGCGTACCTGCCCCGATCACATCCAGACCCGAGGCTGTGAGATGGATCACATAACGAGGGCCTGGCACGCCGAAGGAGAGGTGCGGATCATTGGCCAGAATGGGGCGCCCCGTCGCCGTGCGATGCGGGGCAATACACCAGGCATTGCTGCCCTCATTGGCGCGGCGATGGCCCATATCGCCATGCAGGGTTGCGGCATGAATGGCCCCAAGGGGCAGGCGCTTTTGCAGCACGCCCAGCGCACCAAGATCGTCATGTGACACGGCGCTTGTGTCCAGCCCCTGCGGGACAACGAGCGGGCTGTTGGGTTCGCGGGGGGTGATGAGGCCATCAAGACCGAGGAGTGCCTCGCCCCTCGCCGCGAGACGCGCCCTTCTGATTTCAAGCGCCGTGTTGCCTGTGGGCTCGGCCCTCATGCGGATCAGGTCATCCAGTGACCATTCCAGAGGGCGATAGTGATAAAGCGCGAATTCCAGTGGTAGCCTCTCCTCGTCGGTCAGGGTGCGGATAAAGGCGTTTATCCCGGCAACATAGGCGCTTGCGGCCTCGCGTATGGCCGGGTCGTATTGCGCCCATTCGGCCTGACAATCACCCTGAAACAGAAACAGCCTGTTGGCCTGATCGGAAGGGACGAAATCGGGGCCGAAAACCTCTGCCAGCCGACCGATCGATTGCCGATACCCAAAATCGAGCTGCCATAGGCGATCCCGGGCGATCAGATAGCCATTGGCAAAGAAGGCATCCCCTAACGTCTCGGCACGCACGTGCGGGACACCCCACTGATCCTCGATGACCGTGACCGGGGCTTGTAATCCTTCAAGACCCTGCATGGAGGCAGTTTTTGCGCCCGCACGGGCAGGGCGTGGCAGGCAGGCAGCCAGAGCCGCACAGGCGCTGGCCTGCAGCAGGGCGCGCCGACCTGTGAGGGGGGAAGAGGGCATAGCGCTTGTCCTTTCCAAGGATGCGGTTGGTCGAGAGCGAGGGTTATGGGAGCGAGGGCGTAGCACCCCGTATCACGTTGTCTGGGCAGCGAGCCTTGCAATCCGGCGGGCCGATCCGGCGGCCAGGGTAAAGCCGAGCGCCCCGTGACCGACATTGAGCAACATGTTCTCGCACGGGCCGCGTTCGATAATCGGCACACTATCCGGCGTGGCAGGGCGCTGGCCAATCCAGCTTTCGGCCTGTTCATAAGGGCCTGCGCCGGGCAGGGCTTCCTGCGCGAGGTGACGCAACTGCGCAATCCTGTTCGCATCGGCCCGCGGGCCTGCCTGACCGATATCGACCATCGCAGCGATGCGCAGTCTTGCACCGTGGCGGGCATAGACCACGCGCCGGTCATAATCGGTGACGCTGACGGCTGGAAGATGACCCGGCGCTGGCGTAAGGGTGAGCGAATAACCCTGCAATGGATAGAGCGTCAGGGTAAGCCCGATCTGGCGTGCCAGAGCTCTTGACCCCAGGCCTGCTGCCAGCACGACCAGACGCGAGGGCAAAGCCCTGTTGTCGACATGCACGATGCAGCGCGTGCCCTGTCGTGACAGACTGGCCTCGCCCTGAACCTGCCGGAAGCGTTCGGACTGGCGCATGGTCTCGATCAGTTTCAGGCAGAAGGCATGACAATCGGCCACCTCCTCGCCCTTCGTGAAGAGACCACCAGCCAGCCGGGGCCGGAGTGCAGCAAAAGCCGGTTCGAGTTCGAGGCATGCATCCGGTGACAGGACGCGCTGATTCTGCGGATCGGCCAGATTGGCCACATTGCGCTGCATGCTGCGTGGATCGCGAAACAGAATGAGTTTCCCCGGCCTCTCCCAGTCGAAACCGCCCAGACCCGCGCTGCGCCATGTCGCGAGTTCGCTCTGGCTTTCGAGGGCCAAAGTGAGCAAGGCCTGGCTACCCATCCGGAACCTGTCCGGGGTGCAGGCCCGCAGGAACTGCGCGAGCCAGACCCATTGTGCCGGGTTGGTATTGGGGTGCAACGCTACGGGCGAGCCGGGGCGCCCCAGCCATGACAGTGCCTCACGCGGGGCCGATGGGCTGGCCAGCGGGGATACGTAACGATAGCTGAGCTGCCCCCCATTGGCCCGGCTGGCACCGCTGGCGGGGGTGTCGTGACGTTCGACAAGGGTAACATGATGCCCGTCGCGCCAAAGGGCAAAAGCGGTTGAAAGACCGATGACACCGGCCCCGATAACAGTAACGGACTGACGCTGCGCCACGGACCCTGCCTTTGTTTCTCGTGTAACAGATCAAGCCTAGGGGGCATGGGGCGCGTCATCCATTGGGAAGATAATGCCCCCCCTTAACCTCAGGTTATGACCCGGCGCACGTCATTCGATCCAAGTGGCTGAGAGTACAGGTAATCTGCCCTGTCGGCGTGTCGCACGGGCAGGGCTTGTGCCGTATTGCGGGGCTATCACGATGTCGCAGGGTGTGATGATGTTGCGCAACCGAACTGGACCGTCATACCGGATGCGACATGATCACGAAGCCTGAGACAAAAATGGGTCTACCCCGCCGTGCATTGCTGTGCGGGGGCGTGGCGTTGTTCGGTCTTGCTGGCTGTGAGGCGCCCTCGGCCTTTGCCGGGGTGGACCGCCTGGCGCGGGATGCTGTGAAAGCCGGTCAGTGCCCCGGTATCGTGCTGGCTATCGGGCATCAGGGGGCCATCGTTCACCGTTTTGTCTATGGTGCCCGTGCGCTGGTTCCTCATCGCGAGGCCGAAAGCTGGGATACGTGCTTTGACATGGCCTCCCTGACCAAGCCGACTATGACGGCGCTCGCGATCATGCAGCTTGTCGAGCAGAACAGACTCAGCCTCGACCAGCCTGTCTCATCCGTATTGCCGGGTTTCGAGGCCGGTGGAAAAGGCGCTCTGACCATACGGCTGCTGCTGACCCATTATTCCGGCCTGCCTCCCGATATCGATCTGAGCCAGCCTTGGCAGGGCAAGGAGGAGGCGGTGAGACGCGTCATGGCCATGCGCCCCGCTACCATACCGGGCGATGCCTTTGTCTATAGCGATGTGAACTACATCACGCTTGGGCTGGTGGTGGAAAAGCTGAGCGGTCTCGCGCTCGATACCTATGTCGCCCGCCATATCCTCGGGCCGATGGGCATGACCCATAGCGGGTATTGGCCCGATCCGGCGCTGGGCACCCTGATCGCCCCGACCCAGTACGACGAAAAAGACATCATGCTGCGTGGCGTGGTGCATGATCCGACGGCACGTCGTATGGGCGGTGTGGCAGGGCATGCCGGGCTTTTCTCCGATGCGCATGACATGTGTCTGTACGCTCAGGCCCTGCTGGACCGGCTGGCCGGTCGTGCCAGCACGTTCCCGTTGCGTCGTGAGACACTGGAAATGATGACGACGCCGCAGCAGCCTTCCGGCAAGACCGATCTGCGCGGTCTGGGCTGGGATATTGCCACCCATTACTCCACACCGCGCGGCGATTTGTTTTCGCCCCGTTCCTTCGGGCATACGGGTTTTACCGGCACGTCTCTCTGGATTGATCCTGTGAGCGACAGCTATGTGCTGATCCTCACCAATCGTGTGCATCCCTCAGGCGGTCACAGCGTGGTGGCGCTTCGGCGCGCAATTGCAACGGAGGCCGCCCGCGCGCTCGGTATCGACAGAACGGGCAGGGTGCAGGGCTGATCATGGCACTGCGCCTGCGCTCCATCGAACTGGTGTATTACGTCATGCGAACGGGCTCGCTGCGCCAGGCAGCCGAGGCGCTGAACGTGTCGCAACCCGCTGCCAGCAAGGCGCTGCGCTATGCTGAGCAGTCTCTTGGTTTTGCGCTGTTCGATCGCGTGAAAGGTCGTCTTGTGCCCACGCGTGAGGCACAGATCATGCTGCCGCGCATTACAGCCCTGTTCGATCAGTTCGCCGATCTCTCCCGTCTGGCCGAAAACCTGCGCACCGGCAGAGGAGGGCATGAGTTGTCGATCGGCTGCGTGCCGAGCCTTGGGCTCAGCGTAGTGCCACGCGTGATCAATCGCTATCGCGAGAAATCGGGCGATAACATGCTCAGTGTGGATACGCTTCATGGAGCCGAGATTATTGCGGGCCTGCGCAAGCGCGATCTCGATTTCGGGATTATCTTCGGCGTGACCGAAGAGCCCGGGCTGATCTGTGAGGCGCTGGCCGAGATACCGTTGGTGCTGCTCGACAGTACGGCAGCCGAGGGGCCGGTGCGGCTTGAGACGATTGACCCGGCGCGATGGATCGGGCTGGCCGATCACGACCCGACATCATGGGCGCTCAGTAGTGCCTGGAAAAAGGCGGGCTGGGAGGTGTCTCCTGCCATCAGGGTACGCACGCATTACATGGCGGCAGAACTGGCAAGGCTCGGCGCAGGATGGGCGATTGTGGATGCTTTCACCGCCCTGCATGATTCAAGCCTGCCTACAGCGCGTCGCCTTGATCCACCCATGACGATTACCTGTTCTGCCGTGTATCGCGAAGATCATGCCCTGCGACGCATTGCCCGCAGTTTCATCCAGATCCTGCGTCAGGAATTCACACGCGAGATGGCGCGGCTCTAGAGAACGCGGCTGTTGTCACTCCACGGCAGCAAGCGCTTCAACCACGCGGTCGATGGCGTCGGTGGGACGCTCACCGACCGCCGGGCGCGGGGCCACGTCGTTCAGCGGTCTTGCAGGTGCGGTTGCGACGGAGAGGGGTTCCGGCACGTCATTGAGCAGGATGGACACCACAAGCCTGCGTCCGCTGGCCGTAACGAGATAGCCGGAAAGGGCGTGGGTGCCGTTGAGCGTGCCCGTCTTGGCGTGGAGCCTGCCTGCGACAGCGGTGCTCTCAAAGCGATGAGACAACGTGCCATCGGTCGCGGCAAGAGGCAGGTCATCGGCCCATTCACCGCCCCAGCGCTGGTGTTGCGCCCAGAGCAGCAGCGAGACGATATCGCGTGGAGTGGCACGGTCATAGGGCGACATGCCAGAGCCATCGGCCAGCGAAACGCGGCTGAAATCCACGCCGCTTGAGGCCAGAAGCTTCTCGCGTTCCTCCAGCCCGGCCTGAACCGTTCCCTGACCGGCCAGAAGGCCGAGCCGGCGCAGAAGAAGTTCGGCGTGAAGGTTCTGACTGTCCTTGAGGATATGCCTGATATCGATGGCAAGCGGTCTTTGCGGCATGACACCCAGACGGACAAACGGGAGGTCCTGCGGGGCTGCGTCCTCACCCTCCGGGCGATGACGGGCTTTCGTCTCATCAACGCGCACCCCACGGGCGATCAGCATGTCCCCCAGTAGCCTTGCGGCAAGTTGCGCCGGGTCGATGATGCCAGAGTGCACAGTCAGGGGAGTGGGACCCGGCTTGATGGTGCCTGTGAGGGTGCCGGAACCGCGCTCCGTGTCATTGTCGGGGAGGAGCGTTATCGCCGGTGCCTCGGCCGCATCACGACGTGTCACGACATGGTTCACCACGCGATAGGCCGGGGTGATGGCCGACACGGTGGCGGGTGCGCCCTCGACTGGGCCGGGCATCACGATCAGAGAGGCGATATTGTCGTCAAGCGTCAGGGCTGAAATGGCTGTGCCATAGCGGGTGGAGAGATTGTTCCAACTCCAGCCATCGCCCCAGCGCGTATCGGCAAACAGGGTGTCGTCACCGATCACGGCTTGAACGTGTTTGAGGCCAGCTCTGGCGGCGGAATCGGCAAGTTCGGTCAGGCATTGCTGCGTGCAACCCGGCGCGGCGGAGAGAAACGGATCTGCCGCGCCGCGCAGGATGAGATCGGGCGCTCCGTTGTTGCGTGGTGCCAGGAACAGGGTCGTATCGAGCTGATAGGGCGGGCGTGTGAGCGTGTCATAGGCGACGAGCGCAGCAGCCGTCGTGAAAAGCTTGGCGTTCGAGGCTGGAACGAAGCGCTGCCCTTCATGACGCGCGTAGAGCACGCGCCCTGTGTCGTCAGTGACCAGAATGCCCCAGCGGGCGCCTCGGGCCTCCATCGGGGCCAGGAGGGGGGCGAGGCGGGCGGCCAGCCTGTCGTGGCCGGGGGCAGGCACACAGGCGGAGAGCCCGAGCGCCGAGGCGAGGGAGGCGAGAAACAGGAGGGCAGGGCGCATGAGCATCAGAATTCCATGCGTATGCCGCCGCGATAGGTCCGCCCCAGCAGGCTGCTATAGGTGGAATCCGCAGCCAGCCCGCTGGTGGGCAGCAGGATCGGCGGGGCGTTGCCCAGATTGGTGACGTTCAGGAAAATCTGCATCTGGCCGATATTCTGAACAGGCAGTTTGTAGGTAAAGTTCATGTCGAAATAGAAGGTGCCTGCCACCCGGTTATTGTTGATCGAGGGGTAATTGGCATTATACACGCCGCAGGTTGTCGTGCACTGCACATAACTGTTCGAGTAATTTCCCGCGCTGATACCGCGTGCCACTGCTGTGATGCTGTAGCTCTCCGCGCTATAGGTGGCCGAGAAACGATAGATCCATTTTGGTGGTCCGTTGGTGATGTCACCTGCCGTATCGACCACATAACCTACACCCGAGTCAGAAACGTATTTGAGGTAATTGCTGGCCTGACCATGCAGTGTGAAGGCTCCTCCTGCCTTGGGCAGGATGCGGCGCAGCGGGAAGGTATAGGAAGCGTCGATATCGATACCGCTGGTTTCAAGCTTGGCGAAGTTGAAGGGCGAGGCGCTGATCAGCAGGTCACGCGTGCCGCTCGGGTCGGGGCGAATGGCGGAACAGAAAGTCGTGTAGCCCTGATAACACTCGTCGATGATCGATTGCGGGTAGAATTGCTGGATGGCGTGTTTGATCTTTGTGTGAAACCAGTCGATGGAGAGGGCCAGCCCCGGCACGTAGCGGGGCGTGATGACGGCACCTACCACGGTTGTATTGGCAGTCTCGGGCTTCAGGTTGGGGTTGCCTGTCGTGGTGGACAAAACCGTGTCGGTCTTGCCCGTGGCCGGGTCGAGCACCGTGGTCGTTTGCGACGTGCCAGCGTTATAGAGCTCGTTGATATTGGGCGCGCGGATGTCATGCGACTGCGTGGCGCGAAAGAGAATATCGCGTATCGGCTGCCACGTGCCGCCGATCTTCCATGTCGTGACATAACCCGATGTGGAATAGTCGGTTGCGCGTACCGCGCCATTGGCGGCCAGCCCGCGTGCAAGAGGCACCGCGGTTTCGACATAGGCTTCCTTGACGTTGTAATTGCCGAAAGTGGGCAGGTAGTTACCGACCGACCAGCCCTTCTGATATTCTGTCGGCACATAGCCTGAGGCGCGCTCATCGCGATATTCGCCGCCGATTGCCACATTCACGTCACCGGCCCATGTGGCAAACGGAATGGTGGAGAGATTGACGCCGGAAACGATCTCCTGAAAACGCTGCTCGCGCCATGGATTGCCCAGCACATAGCTGATGGCGGCCTGTGACATGACGCCTGTGCCGAGCCAGTCGATGGGCGCGCAGCCATTACCGGGATCCGTCAGGCTGGATCGACAGACAATCTGGCCAGAGGCATTGCGCACCGCATCTGTCGCGTTGGCAATTCGGGCTGTATTCATCACATTGTTGATCTGCTCATGCGAGTGCGTGACGCCATATTGAGCATAGGCTGTCCATGAGGCCTTGCGTCCGAAAAGCGTGAAATTACCCTCGCCACCAAAGGTATAACGCTGCACATCGCGCGTGTTGGTGATCTGGCGATAGGGCATGTCGAGCGCGGTTGTGCCCACGGTGACGCCCGTCACGTTCCTGAGGGCATCCGCGCCCAGCGCGTCGATCAGATACGGGTTGGTGCTCTTGATCGCAATGGAGGTCAGGTATTGCGGCCCGGCGTTATAAACGTAGTTGCTCTGGTTATAGGCACCCTCGGCATAGAGGGTCATCCATGAGGCAACGTCATAGCTCAGGCGCCCATAGAGGTTCTTGCGGTCGCTCTCCGGTTGCAGGCCGAGATTGACGTTATTATTGGCAAGACCTTCATCCCCGCCGACCGACACGCTGGAGGTGGAGGGTGAGCCATAATTGTAATGATTGACGCTGCCGCCCTGACCGAAATAGACGTCGCGCAGGCTGTTGGCCACAGCGCCTGTCGAGGCGTTGATGATGCCGCCGGGCAGGGCGTTGTTCGTGCCTGCATTGCCCACGCGGATATAATAAGGCTGGCCGTTTCCGGCGACATAGGCGGGGTTGGCAATAATGCGCTCGCCATTCTGGTTCCAGCCGCGCGTGATCTTGAAAATACCGTCCTGATGGGCGTAATCGCCACTGAGAAGGACATGGCCCTTGCCCTTGGCGAACCCGAAGCCGCCGGCAACGGCAGCATGCTCGTTCTGGCCATCACCGTAATTGGAAATGCCTGAATCGGCATCGACCTTGAGCCCGGTATAGGTCTTGTCGAGAACGAAATTGGTCACGCCCGCTACAGCATCGGACCCGTACTGCGCCGAGGCGCCACCAGTAACGACATCCACGCGCTTCACGAGTTGCTGGGGCAGGGTATTGATATCGACAATACCCGTAATGGCAGACGGCGCGGTGCGCCGCCCATCAATCAGGACCAGCGAGCGCACGGCGCCGAGGTTGCGCAGGTTCAGCGCATTGATACCGGCCAGACCGGAGCTGAGAGCCAGGGTCGAGTTCTGCGGTGTGGTGCTGCCGGCAAACTGCGGAAGCTGGTTGACCAGATCGGCCAGATTGTTCGTGGGGGACTGGTTGCGTATCTCCTGCGCGCTGAGCGTGCTGACCGGCGTGGGCGATTTGATACGGCTATTGGCGATATGGCTACCGGTGACAGTCAGGACCTCACGATTGCCGGATGGGCGATTGCTGGGCTTGTCTGCCCTCTTCTGCGCGATAGCGGCTGACTTGGCCGGACCCGCCTTGGCGTGCTTGTCTGAAACTGTGCCTGAAGGCGCACCCTGCGGCGCAAGCGGCGTGATCTGAGCCTGTGCCGTGTCGACAAGGCCCCCGCTCAATTCATGGGGGACGGACAGGATAGTGAAAGCCAGAAGCGCGCTGCGAATGTGATGCCTTGATGTCATGACGCTGCTCCTGGGGCCGGTAACAATCGCAACATTGCGATATCGAACCAATATGGGCAACCCGCTGCTCTCGTGTCGATTTCGGAACGACACCCAACCCATAACTTTCTGTTAAGGGTTGGCAGTCCAGCCGCGTACCTTGCAGGGATCTTGCCCGGCAGGGCTTAACCGAGTGGCAGGCATTATTCCCTGCGTGCAACTTGTGCAGGTTCTGCCTGTTGGAGGAGCAGACTGGCACTGCAGGAACTTCAGATGATTCTCAACCCGCCCTTGCGCTTTTCCCCGGATGTCGAAACGCCGGAGGAAGACGAGCAGCATGTCATTCAGGGCATCATTGATGGCATGATGGAGCAGAGCCGTGTGGTCGGCAAACGCGAGGGCCGCATGGTGCGTGCCAGCCATGCCAAACCGACGGCGCTGGCCGTTGGCACACTCGATATTGCAGCGCATCTGCCAGCTGAACTCGCCCAGGGCGTTTTCGCCACGCCAGGCCAGTATCCCGTAGCGGCACGTTTTGCACAGGGGGCGGGCGAAACACTGGGCGATCGCGTCTCGATTCACCGTGGTCTTTCTCTCAAATTGTTCGGGGTTAAGGGGGAGAAACTGCCCGGTCATGACACCGAGACGCAGGATTTCATCCTGGCGTCAGGCCCGACGTTCCCATCGGGCACGGCCGCGGGGTTCCTGCGTGATGGTGGGGTGATCGGCAAGGCCGCCGCTTTGCCTGAAGGGGTGAAGAGTGCGGTCTCGTCTGTGGCGCGTGGTCTCAATCATGCCCTTGGTCATGCGGGTGCGCAGAGCCCCATGGCGGATTTCCTTGGCCATCCCTACTCCCACCCGCTTTCCGAGCCATATTACAGTCAGGCCCCCCTGCGTTATGGTGCCTATGTCGCCAAGATCGCGGCATTTCCGATAATGCCGGACCTCGAGGCCCTGCAGTCATGGCGGCTCGACCCCCATCATGATGAGGACGGGTTCCGGCATGAGACGGTCACCTATTTCGGTGGGCGAGAGGTGGTGTTCGACATTCGCGTTCAGCTCTGGAACAACGCCGAGACGCAACCTATCGAGGATGCCTCAATCATCTGGTCGGCCGATGAGGCACCCTTTCGGTCAGTAGGCAGGCTGAGCTTTCCCGTACAGAACGCCTTCAGTGCCCAACGCGCGACCTTTTTTGAGGATCATCTGGTTTTCCGCCCGTCACAGGGGCTCAGTGCGCATCGTCCACTGGGTTCGGTCATGCGCGCGAGGATGCAGGTCTACAAAGCGCTATCTGCCTTTCGACACGGTGGGAACGGACAAAACGAAATCCAGCCGGTTAGCATCGGGCAAATTCCCGCCTGAATCTCCAGACAGGCTGTTCGACATATACCGGCTTCCCGCCTGCCGGTCCTGCGTGGTGAAGCTACCAACTGAAGGAAAGACCCCTGATCATGCGTATCGAATTCTATGTCATTGCGGGGCTGGTTCTGCTGGCACTGGTGAACATATTCTGGGCAGGAGCCGCCAAGACGCGCCAATATGGCACGGAATGGAACATGGGCGCACGAGACGGCAAGATGCCGGAATTGCAGCCTGTACCGGCACGTCTGGCGCGCGCGCAGGCCAACCTCTTTGAGACGCTGCCCCTCTTCCTTGCGACGCTGCTGGCGGCTTTGCTTGCAGGTCATGCGGGATGGAAGACGCAATGGGGTAGCTGCATCTATCTGGCAGCAAGAGTGATCTATCTGCCGCTTTATGCCGCCGGTGTGCCTGTTGTGCGAACCATGGTTTTCACGATCTCGCTTCTGGGCCTGCTTCTTACGCTCTGGGCGCTGGCTCTCGGGTAGGCTCTGTCAAAGCATCAAACGCGAATGGGGCTGGCTAGGCTCAGGACTCATAGCCAGAATATGACGGTTGCGGCGAGATAGATGGCCGAGAAGAAGACGGTCGGGCATCTGTCATAGCGTGTCGCGACCCGTCTCCAGTCCTTGAGCCTTCCGAACATGATCTCGATACGATTGCGGCCTTTGTATTTCCGCTTGTCGTATTTTACCGGCTTCCCGCGGGATTTCCGTCCCGGAATGCAGGGTTTGATCCCTTTTTCCTCCAGGGCATCCCTGAACCAGTCAGCATCATAGCCCCGGTCTGCCAACATCCATTGGGCTGCCGGAAGACTATCCAGAAGGGCAGCAGCACCGGTGTAATCACTGATCTGGCCCGCTGTCATGAAGAAGTCGAGC
>NZ_AYXS01000019.1:0-36295 GCF_000505765.1 Asaia sp. SF2.1
TCCCTTCCATAACCTATTCAATTTTCAAAGAACCCCGCCTAACCCACTGATCTTACTCAGCCTTTCAGGCAGTCACCGCGGCGTGTTCCGCTGCGGTGAACGGGCTTTTAGACCCCACACCCACACCCGTCAACACATAATTTCAAAAAAATGACACCTATCTCAAAAAACCGAGACCACGTTTGCCACCCAATACGCAAAACGGGAGACCGAAGCCTCCCGTCTGCCGCATCATGAAGAACGCCCGTATCTAGATAGAATTGGCGGCCTCATACGTCTTGAACCAGGCCACAAAGTGCTTCACCCCTTCCTCCAGCGACACCACGGGCCGCCAGCCTGTCAGCTTTGTCATTTCCTCATGAGAGGACCATGTTGCCTCAACATCCGACAACGGGCGACGCTTTGCCTTGATAACTGCCTTGCGCCCAAGCTCCTGTTCAAGCAACGCAACAAGGCGACTGACAGCTGTCGGTGAATCACTCCCCAGGTTGAAAAGACGGGAAACGCCTTCCTCTGGCTCATTGTCCAAAGCGGCGAGCACGCCAGAGACAATATCGTCGATATAGGTGAAGTCGCGCGCCAGCCCCTCACCTTCATACAAGGTAAGCGGTTCGCCTGCCGTTATGGCGCGAGCAAATTTGTAATAGGCCATATCCGGACGGCCCCACGGACCATAGGCTGTGAAGAAACGTAGTCCGGTCTGTTTCAGGCCATAAAGATGGGCGTAGGCATGGGCCGTCAGCTCACCGGCACGCTTGGTCACCGCGTAGAATGACCCGGGACGATCGACGGCATCGCTCTCGCGAAAAGGCATCGTCTCGTTGAGCCCATAGACTGACGATGATGAGGCATACACGATGTGGCGCAGATCCGGCAGGTGACGCGCGGCCTCAAGCAGCACGACATGTCCCATCATATTGGACGTCACGTAGGCGCAAGGATCGGCCAGCGAATAGCGCACCCCTGCCTGAGCGGCCAGATGCACGATATGCGTAATGCCCGGATGCGCCGCGAGGACCGCCTCAACATCCTCACGGCAACTGAGATCACCCTGATGGAAAGCAAAACCATCCTGACCAGCAAGCTGCGCCAGACGATCCTGCTTGAGCTGAACACTGTAATAAGCATTCAGCGAGTCGAACCCGATCACCTCGTGTCCCTGGCTCAAGAGCTGCGCGGCCACGTGATAGCCGACAAAGCCTGCTGCCCCGGTCAGGAAAACCCTCATGACGTTCAGTGCGCCACTGGAAGTGCCTTGGACGATACGAGATCGCCCACGACAATATTATTCTTTTCCATTGTGCCTGCCGCCACTTCAAGAACAGCGGCAGAGTCACCCTGCCCGACCAGACGACGTTCGCTGAACGGTACAGTCTTTTCAGTAATGGCCTGAATGCGGCCATCCGTCCCGATAAAGACAATATCGAGCGACGGTGCCGTATCACGCATCCACATGGCAGCCGCCTCGGGGGGGCTGAACAGGAAGAGCATTCCTGTATTTTCCGCGATACTCTGACGCGACGATTCCCCGGCTTCCTTCTGCTTTTCTGTCCGGGCGACCTCAACAGTGAAATCATGGCGGCCGCTATGGCGGTCGATGATTGTCAGGGGTTCCTTGTCGAGAGGCTTTTCGGCACCAGCCTGTGCTTCATGCTGATTGTCCCCCGCGACTGCACTGGACAAGGTTGGCGCGCCAGCCAGTGCCGTGGCAGCAAGGACCAGACCGGTCAGAAGCGCACGGCCCCGCAAATTCCTGTTCATGTCTGCGCTCCCGGTTGTTCAGGCGAGGTAAGGATTATTCTGCCGCTCTTCGCCAATCATCGTTGGCAAACCATGCCCGGGCAGAACAATGAAATCGTCAGGCAGGGAAAGCAATGTGCGCTTGATCCCTGCAATCAGACTCTCATGGTCGCCATAAGCGAAATCCGACCGACCAACAACACCACGGAACAACGTATCGCCCACAATGGCCAATTTGTCGGCTCGACTTATATAGATGACATGACCGGGCGTATGGCCTGGACAATGTGCGACTTCAAACCTGCCCGCCGGAAGGTCGATCACCTCGCCCTCCTCGACAAACCGGTCGGGATGAGCGTTTTGCAGGTCATACAACCCGAAGGCCTGGGCCTGATCCTCCACCGTTTCGAGCAGAAAGGCATCGCGCCGGTCAGGACCTATCATTGCAACCGGGGCTGATTGACGTTTTTCAAGGCCCGCACGCAGCGCATCAGCACCACCAACATGGTCGAAATGCCCGTGCGTCAGCAGAATGGCATCGACAGTCATGCCCTCAAGCAGCTGCAGGAGCTCAGACGCGTCACCTCCCGGATCGATAACAACCGCGCGGCCCGTATCGGGATCTTCGAGCACGGTACAGTTCTGACGCAGTGGCGTTACCTTGACGGTGCGGGCACGCAAATCCGGCTCTTCCTCTTCTTGATCGTGGCGCATTCCGGAAGAATGGGCAGCCCGAGAGGCAGAAAAATTCCGGAAGCGTTGCTGTGCAGACCATGATGCGCAAAGGCTTCATGGCCGCGATACCGCGCAGGGGCCATTCGTTCAAGCAATCATATGACGTGCATAGGGCGAGGCAGGATTGACCGGACCCTCTGGCCGCATCAGAGTCCGCCCAGTCCGGCGCAGCGTAACCTGCCCGGAATTACGAGGTTATCAGGAGACGATCATGAGCCGAATCATTCGCACAGAGCCTAATCCCGTCATGTCCAAAGCCGTCGAATATCACGGCTTCGTTTTCACGCAGGGCGTCGTGGCCCGTAATCTCGATGCCGATTTCGATGCCCAGACCGCCGATGTGCTTGAGCAGCTGGACGTCTTGCTTGAACAGCATGGTACGGATAACACCCGCATTCTGCAGGCGCAGATCTGGCTTAAGGACATCAGCGATCGCGATGCACTCAACAAGCAGTGGACGGCCTGGCTGCCTAAGGATTCAGCCCCGGCGCGGGCCTGCGTTCAGGCGATTCTGGCCGATCCGCGTATGCTCGTGGAAATCATGCTGATCACAACAAAGTAAGGCTTATTGAATTTTCCCCGGGTCGACACATTTTATCTCGGGGAAAGTTCATAAAATCGCCATGACTCCCCCTTACATGGGTTGCCAATCCAAGGTGAACACAGTTACCTAGATGCAACACACAACGGGCGGATATCGAATCAATGAACGTGGGACAGAAAAGTTGCCTCAGACTTCTCCGCAGGCCGTTTTTTTCGTCCCTGACCGCTCTATCCCTTCTAGTTGGGTCGGCGGTTCTGGCCCCAAAAGCTGAAGCGCGCCAGAAGGCTGGTCACAAGGCTGTTATGCATTCCGCGCATAGCGCCCGACACATTTCAGCGCGTCACGTCGCACTTCGCCAGACACGCTTCACAACGCGGCGCCACCATTCCGGTGCTCACGTTATCCAGTGTGTTGCCTATGCCAAAGCCGCTTCCGATGTTGTGTTGAGCGGTAATGCCCGTGACTGGTGGGATAACTCTCGCGGCGTTTATGCCCGTGGCTCTGCCCCCGAACCCGGCTCGGTGCTGAATTTCCGTGCTATCCGCCGTATGCCCTATGGCCACGTGGCGGTCGTCCGTGCTGTAGAAGATAACCGCACGATCGTGATCGATCAGTCTCACTGGGCGCAGAACGGTGTTGCCAAGAATGTGCGCGTCATCGATGTTTCTCCCAATAACGACTGGTCTGCTGTGCGCGTAGCGCTCAACAACAACTCCGGTACCTACGGCAGCATCTACCCGACCTACGGGTTCATCTATGGTCGCCCTGATGACGGGGTGATGATGGCTAATAATACGCCTGCGCCTGCTCATCGTTCCACACGTTCGCATAACGTGACGACGGCGAGCTTCGCAGCTCTGCAACATCCGATGAACTCGACCGAAGTGGCAGAGGCCCCGGAAGATGCCTTCAGCGTGGAAGGCCCCAGCCGCAATCTGCGCTGATCAGACCCGATCATCTGATTTCCGCCAAGGCGGCCCGGAAACGGGTCGCTTTTTTTATGGCCTGTTGCCCGCCCTGCAATCGTCACTCGGGACGAAGCGCCTGAGCCTATTGGCAGACGGGATTCAGGGGCGTGCTGAACGATGGTAGGGATGGCCCGCGCTGATCGCGCGCGCGCGGTAGATCTGCTCTGCCAGAAGCAATCGCACAATCATGTGGGGCCAAGTCATACGCCCGAAGGAGATACGGGCATCGGCCCGCTCAATAACGCTGGCCTCCAGTCCTTCAGCCCCGCCAATGACAAAAGAAACCTGCTTGCCGGTTGCAAGCCACGAATCGAGCATGGTGGAGAATTGCTGGGAATCCGGTGAACTACCCCCCTCATCCAGCGCAATCACGATCGTACCTTCGGGACAGGCCGCCAGAATCGCCGCCGCGTCCTTGCGACGGATTTCCAGGGCACTGCCACGCGATTCGCCAATCTCGATCAGATCGACCCTGGGGCGGGTACGCTCGACATAACGGTCGAACAAGTCCCGCTCCGGCCCTCTCTTGAGGCGACCGACCGCCACAATCCTGATCATGCGTAATCAGAGATCCGTCGTGTCGGCTTCGTCACTGGCAGTATCGTCGAGATCCTTGCCCCACATACGCTCGAGCGCATAGAGCGCGCGGCTCTCGGGCTTGAACAGATGCACAACGATGTCACCGGTATCAAGCAGAACCCAATCGGTCCCGTTCGCACCTTCGATGGTGATGCGCTTGATGCCGATTTCGTTCAGCTTGTCTTCAATATGCGTGGCCATGGCGGCAATCTGCCTGTCGGCAATACCTGTAGCGACCACCATATGGTCAGCAAAGCTGGCACGCCCCCGCAGGTCGAGCGTCACGATGTCCTCGGCCTTGTCTTCATCAAGGCTTGCCGTGATGAGTGCCAGCGCCTTTTCAACCAGTTCCGGCTCAGCGCCGGTGCGCGGTGCAGCGGCGCGGGTCTTGCGCGGGCCTGCTGCGGCGGCCTTCTTGCGCGGCGTGCCGGCGGTCTTCATGGTGGCAGTGGCCTCGCCCGTGGTGGGCTGGGTCTTGGTCTCACCAGCGGACGCGCGGGTGCGACGGGCTGGGGTGGGCGTCTCGTCGGACGGTTTTCTGGCGATGGCTCGACACTCCGGTCAATACATTAGAGAGAGAGCGAGGCGGGATAATTGCCGGAATCCCTCAACGCTGTCGCTGATATACCGTTTTGCGGCGCCGGAAGAAAAGCCCAGACACCACCTTTAGAGCGCGACATAATCGGCCCGCGCCGCGGAGGCACGCGCATATGGCTCAACGCGTGGGTGGCTTGGCCCGACAACGCCGTGCGATTGCTGCCCGGTCTTGGCACAACTGCCATGGGAACATGCAGGGCAAGATCGCGCCAGCGACGCCATCGTGTGAGCGTCGCCAGACTGTCTGCTCCCATCAGCCAGACGAAGCGCGCCCTTGGAAAACGCAGCCGCAGCAGCGCAATCGTCTCAACAGTATAACGCTTGTTCAGACGCGCCTCGATGTCGGTGGCGATGATATGCCGCCCGTCAGCCAGGGCACGGGCCGAGTCGAGGCGATTTCCGAACGGCGCCATGCCCCGCCTTGGCTTGAGCGGATTGCCCGGCGAAACCATGAGCCAGACCTGATCAAGCCGCAGATGCGTCAGGGCATAGCGTGCGAGTTGCAGATGACCCGCATGGGCCGGATTGAACGACCCACCAAGCAGCCCGATCGACACCGCACGATTATCGCCATATTTTGGAATTTCCACCACGTCAGGGGCGGGTCTGCCCGGTGCCTCGGACCTCATAACGGAAGGTCGTAAGCTGTTCGAGGCCGACGGGGCCACGGGCATGGATCTTGCCTGTGGCAATACCGATCTCGGCCCCGAATCCGAATTCTCCGCCATCGCAGAACTGGGTCGAGGCGTTCCACATCACCACGGCGCTATCCGTCCCATTCAGAAAGCGTTCGGCGACCTCTGCATTTTCAGTGATGATCGCTTCCGTATGACCGCTGCCATAACGCGCGATATGGGCAAGTGCCGAATCGACATCCTCCACAACAGCGACAGAAAGACGGGCATCGAGCCATTCCGTCGCAAAGTCATCCGACATGGCGGGTTCAAGATCATGCACGATATGACGCGCTGTCTCGTCACCCAGAATGGCGCAGCCCAGCGCATGCAGGTCCTGCACCAGCGCAGGTAACAGGGCCTCGGCAATTGCGTGGTCGATCAGAAGGGTTTCGGTCGCACCGCAAATACCGGTACGCCGCATCTTGGCGTTGGCGAGAATCTCACGCGCCATCGCGAAGTCGGCGTCCTTGTGGATGTAGGTGTGACACAGCCCATCGGCATGAGCGAGAACCGGTACGCGGGCCTCGCGCTGCACCCGCTCGACAAGCGATTTGCCGCCACGTGGGATGATCATGTCGATTTCACCGGCGGCTGTCAGCATGGCGGCGACATGCGCCCGATCAGCATCGGGGACGATCTGCACACAATCACGCGGCAGACCCGCCTTCTCCAGTCCTTCCTGGATGCACGACTGAATGCACCGTGCTGATTGAAGGCTCTCGGAGCCGCCACGCAAGATGACGGCATTGCCGGATTTGATGCACAGGCCCGCAGCGTCAGCCCCCACATTGGGGCGGCTTTCATAGATCATGCCAATGACACCAAGCGGAGTCGCCACACGGCGGATGTTCAGGCCGTTGGGACGTGTCCAGTCACACAGCACCCTGCCAACCGGATCCGGCAGAAGCGCAATCGATTCGAGGCCCTTTGCCATGGACTCGATCCGTGCAGGCGTCAGCGTCAGCCGGTCGATGAAGGCAGCGCTTGCCTTGGAGGAGGCGACATCGCGTGCATTGGCCACAAGAATATCAGGTGCATGCTCACGCAGTGACGCTGCGGCGGCACGCAGGGCCTCGTTGCGCTGGCTTTCCGGGGCTATGGCGAGAAGGCGGGCCGCTGCGCGCGCTGGTCCGGTCAGGGCCTTGAAATCGGACACGGTCGTAGCAGCTTCCATCATTCATTCTCCTGTCTGCCCTGCGGCATCTGGCCCGGCCTAACCCGGGAGCGGCCCAAAGGGCGATCAGCTATGTATCATGCCTGCGCTGCTTGAAAAGATCGGCCCAGGGCAAGGGTCGCGGCAACGTTGCGCGCGCAGCGCCTCAACGCATGCTCTGCCTCGCCGAATGCCTCTTCCAGCGTGCAGGGGCGCTCAAGACAGCTGAAAACGGCGTCGAAGCCCGTTGCAAGCAGATCGTCATGTCCGACACCCAATGTACCCGCAAAGGCTATCACCGGTTTGCCTGCCTTTTTCGCCAGCGTGGCGATTGCTTGCGGTGCCTTGCCCTGCGCGGTCTGACGATCCAGCCGCCCCTCACCGGTGATAACCAGATCCATCTGGCTCACGAGCGTATCCAGACCCAGAAGCCCCGCCACCGCCTCAGCGCCCGGAACGAGCCTTGCCCCGCACAGCCCGACCAGCCCCAGAGCCGCGCCACCCGCAGCGCCCATACCTTCCACCGCCGTCAGATCGCGCCCGCAGCGCAGTTCCACCAGACTCGCAAGGCGCGCCAGCGAGGCCTCCAGAAGCGGGATCATGGCAGGTGTTGCCCCCTTCTGAGGCCCGAATACGGCAACAGCGCCGGTCTCTCCCAACAGAGGAGCCGTCACGTCGCACAAAATTTCGATACGGCACTCTGCCAGCCGCGGATCGAGCCGGTCGTCATCCAGAGAGAACACCGCCCCAAGCGGTCCTCCTCCGTGAGGAATTTCCTGGCCCTGCAGATCGCGCAGCGAAACACCCAGCGCCTGCAAAAGACCCGCCCCACCGTCGCAGGTGGCACTGCCGCCAAGCGCAAGAACCAGATGCCTGCACCCCATATCAAGGGCTGCGCTCATGAGTTCCCCCACGCCATAGGTGGTGGTGAAAAGAGGTGAGCGCGATTCGAGCGGGGTTTGGGCCAGACCGGCGGCCTCGGCCAGTTCGATCAGTGCTGTCCGGCCATGATCGAGAACAGCGAAACGCGCCGAAACAGGCACACCGAGCGGGCCGCACACATCGCGGGTTTCAAGTCGGCCGCCCAATGTGCGGGCCATGATGGCGGCAGTTCCCTCCCCGCCATCCGCCATAGGAAAGGCGTGATAGCGGGCATCCGGATAGATTTCCCTGAAACCGCCGATAATCGCCTGAACCACGGCCTCTGCCGTCAGGCTCTCCTTGAAGGAGTCACAGGCAACGAGAATGTCCATCAGCGCCTCCGGTAAGACGCCCTATCATTGCCTCAGGATCAGGCCGGTCAAGTCCTGATCCTGTCAAACCCGAATAGAGTCAGACGTTGAAGCGGAACAGCAGAACGTCACCATCCTGCACGACATATTCCTTGCCTTCGATACGCAGCTTGCCCGCTTCCTTGGCACCGGACTCGCCGCCACAGGCGATGTAATCGTCATAGGCCACTGTCTCGCAGGCAATGAAGCCGCGCTCGAAGTCGTTATGAATGACCGCAGCCGCCTGAGGGGCCTTTGTGCCCTTGGTGATGGTCCAGGCGCGCGTCTCTTTCGGACCGACCGTGAAGTAGGTGCTCAGACCCAGCAGGCCGTATCCGGCGGCAATCACACGATCCAGACCGGAATTGCTCAGCCCCAGCCCTTCGAGGAACTCGGCGCGCTCTTCCTGCGGCAGCTGGCTCACTTCGGCTTCGATCGCCGCAGACACCACCACCATGGCAGCGCCTTCGGCCTCTGCGCGCTTGCGCACCGCTTCGGAGTGGCTGTTGCCGGTCGAGGCAGAACCTTCTTCCACGTTGCAGACATAGAGCACCGGCTTGGTGGTCATGAGTTGCAGGCGGCGTGCTGTTTCTTCCTCACCCTTGGGTACGGCAGTACGGGCGGGCTTGCCCTCGCGCAGGGCAGCCATGATGGGATCCATGATGGCGAGCTGCTGCTGCGCCTCACGGTCATTGCTGCGGGCGCGCTTCTGCAAGGCCGTCTGACGTTTTTCGAGCGAGTCCAGATCGGCCAGCATCAGCTCGGTCTCGATGATCTCGGCATCGCGCACCGGGTCTACGCCACCTTCGACATGGGTGATGTCGTCATCCTCGAAGCAGCGCAGGACGTGGATGATGGCATCCACCTCACGGATATTGGCAAGGAACTGGTTGCCCAGACCTTCACCACGAGACGCTCCACGCACAAGACCGGCGATATCGACGAATTCGAGACTGGTCGGCAGGATCTTCTGCGACTTGCCGATACGCGCAAGATTGTCGAGGCGCGAATCAGGCACGGCGACGCGACCCACATTCGGCTCAATGGTGCAGAAGGGATAATTTGCTGCCTGAGCTGCCGCCGTTTCGGTCAGCGCGTTGAACAGGGTGGATTTGCCCACATTGGGAAGCCCCACGATGCCACAATTGAAGCCCATCAGCGTTTCTCCCCGCACAGCATGGCGATTTTTGTCATTGTCGCTTCCGGTTCCCCCTTGGCCAGCAGGGGCGACGCCGCAGCCACGGCGTCGAGAAGCGTTTCAAGTTCTGTCTGTTCGGCCTTGGCGAAATCGCCCAGCACATGGCCTGTCACACGGTCCTTGTGACCGGGATGCCCGATGCCGAGACGCACGCGCTGATAATTCTGGTCACCCAGCATACGGTCCATGGAGCGCAGGCCATTATGGCCCGCCGCACCGCCACCGCGCTTGACCCTCACCTTGCAGAACGCAAGATCGAGCTCGTCATGAAACGCCGTGATATCGGAAACCGGAATCTTGAAGAACCGCGCAGCCTGCTGCACGCTCTCGCCGGACAGATTCATATAGGTCATGGGCTTGAGCAGAAGAACCTTCTGTCCCTCGATGCTGCCCTCGGCCGTCTCTCCCTTGAAGCGCGAGCGCCAGGGAGAAAACCGGTAGTATTCGGCAATACGCTCGACAGCCATGAAGCCAATATTATGGCGCTGTCTGCGCATGCCGGGCTCGGGGTTACCGAGCCCAGTCCAGAGTAGCATTGCGGCCACCCTGAGCGGTCTTACTTCTTCTTCGCAGGAGCGGCGGCTTCAGCAGCGGCCTTCGCAGCGGCTTCAGCTTCCATCTCGGCATCGACCGTCGGCGGCGCGATGGTGGCGATGACGAAGTTCGGCAGCTGCAGAACCGGCGTCACGTTCTCGGTGCCGGTCAGGTCGTCCCAACGCACGTTGTCGTGGATGTCGAGTGCGCTCAGATCAACCGTGAAGCTGGACGGGATGTTGTCCACATCAGCCATGACGTCCACCGTGTGACGGACCAGGTTCAGCACGCCACCGCGCTTGATGCCAGGGGCCTTGTCTTCACCGGTCACGTGGATGGCGACGGTCACGTGGACCTTCTCGCCAGCAGCCAGACGCTGGAAATCGACATGGATCGGCGCATCGGTCACGGGGTGCAGCTGAACTTCACGCAGAAGGGCGCGCACGGTGCCACCTTCGAGCGGCAGTTCATACAGGCGCGAGCGCCAGCCACCACGGACCATTTCCTTGTGGATGATGCGCGGATCGATCTGGATCAGCGAGGCTTCCTGCTTGCCACCATACACAACACCCGGCACCAGACCGGCACGTCTCGTTGCGCGCGCTGCCCCCTTACCAGCCTTCGCGCGCGTAGAGACTTCGAGGGACGTCATATTTGTCACGGTATTCTCCCAAATTCATTGCACTCATGGCCTCCAGGGGTGCCTGAGTGATGGGGCGCCTTACCGGAATTGGGGGGGTAAAGCAATGTTCTTCGGGATTCGGGAGGGGGATTCTTCTCGGGGCTCTGCCCCGAAACCCGCAAAGGGGCACAGCCCCTTTGATCCCGACACTGTTTCAGTCAGGGATGAAAGGGATCCGTTCCGTTCACGGGGCGCGGGGGAGCGCCCCGCATCGCTCACTCGTAGGCGGTGAGCACCCAGCCATTATCTGTCGGGTCGCAGTAAAGCGGCACGGCATTGGCGAGGCGGACATTGATGGGCAGGCTCATGGCGGCGCGCAGGGCGCGGAACAGGGCCCCATGCGCGACAATCAGAGGGATACCGCCCTGTTCGAGCGCATGATTGACCGCCCCGGCAGCACGGGTCTTGAGGCCCTCGAATGTCTCGCAGCCTTCTGGCGTAAACTCGCCGGCGATCCACGGATCGTACCAGTCGCCCATAGGCTCACCCTCCATCACACCGAAGCAAACCTCTTCAAGGTCGCGATCCGTGCTGAGCGGCAGGGTGACGCCACTTGACGTTGCAATGGCCTGCTGGGCAGCCATCGCCGTGTCATGGGCGCGCGTGAGCGGAGAAGACACGATCTGGCTGATAGGCGCTGCACCATCGCGCCAATGCTGCGAGAGAGACGCGCCAGCCTTGACGGCCTGTTCGCGACCCGTGGCATTCAGTGGGATGTCCGTGCGGCCCTGGGAGAGGTTTTGGGCGTTCCAGTCGGTCTGACCGTGGCGCAGATACCAGAAGGGGCGACGAAGCAGCATGAAAACCAGTCCTTAATCGAAGAGCGAGGAGACAGAGCTTTCATCTGCCACAGCACTCATGGCACGCGCCAGCAGATTGGCGGTGCTGATCTGCCTGATATTGGGTGAGGCTTCCATCGCCTCGGTCGCCGGAATACTGTCGGTCAGGGTGAGCATCCGGATGGGTGATGCCGTGATGCGCTCCACGGCCTGACCGGTCAGGACGCCGTGGGTGACATAAGCCTCTACCCCGGCAGCACCGTGATTGATGAGGGCCTGGGCCGCATTGCACAGCGAACCGCCGCTATCGACGATGTCATCAACCAGAATACAGTAGCGACCGCTGACATCACCGATCACGTTCATGACCTCCGAGACGCCAGCGCGCTCACGCCGCTTGTCGATGATGGCAAGATCGGTGTTCAGACGCTGCGCCAGTTGACGCGCACGCACCACACCGCCGACATCGGGGGAGACGATCATCAGGTCTTCATTGGGATGGCGCGCATTGATATCGCGCTTGAAAAGCGGGGCCGCGTAGAGGTTATCGACCGGGATATCGAAGAAACCCTGTATCTGCATGGCGTGCAGATCCATGGTCAGGATACGGTTGGCACCGGCTTCGACCAGCAGATTGGCGACCAGTTTGGCGCTGATAGGGGTGCGCGGCCCCGATTTGCGATCCTGCCTTGCATAGCCGAAATAGGGCATGACAGCCGTGACACGACGGGCCGACCCGCGACGCAGGGCGTCGAGCATGATCAGCAATTCCATCAGATTGTCATTGGTGGGTGAGCAGGTGCTCTGGATCACGAACACGTCTTCACCGCGCACGTTTTCCTGGATTTCGACAAAGACCTCGGCATCGGCGAAGCGTCGTACAGACACCTTGCACAGCGGGAGACGCAATTCCTGAGCAACGGCACGCGCCAGTGGCAGGTTACTGTTACAGGCGACGATCTTCATCGGGAAACGACTCCGGTCCGGGGCGGCAGCAAACGCGGCCTTCTAACAACGTCGGGCAAGGCTGTCATTAACTCATGGGGGTCGAGGGTAGCCGATAGAGCGTTTTTTACAGGCCTAGCCCCGCCTCTGCCCATGTGCTGGGTATCAGCTCTCGAAATGCGATCCGAAGTCCTCGTAACCATCGAACACATGCACCCCGGTCTTCCTGCAATCGGGCCAGACTTGTTCGACATCCTCCAGACAGGCTTCTGAAGGAACATAGAGCATTGGATGATCTCCTCCTCCGCTTGGATCAATCAGAGATAAGCCATGTGTCTCGATGAGGTGCCACAAGGCGCGGATCGTGCCTTCACGGCCGAGAGGCCGGTCCCAGTCGAGGCCGTCGACCTGCCCGTCCCTGGCGCTAAAATGGAAACTATCGGTACGCCTCTCCGAATGTATCCTGCCATCGGGACCGATGTAAGTTTTCTCTTCCCCCGTCTCAATAGAGATCTCACCGTGTTCCTCTTCCGCATTCCATTCTCGGTAGAACGGATCACCAATCCCCTTAAGAGCACGGCGAACATCTTGGACCGGGAAACGGCCCAGGCCATTCTCGGCATTAGGATCGAATTTGTGAATGTAGATGTTTCTACTCAATGCTACCTTCCTAGAAGAGAAATATATAGACAAGAAAACTCATATGAATTAACATTGTGAATCTGGTAATAGCAAGTTTTTTTTACCAACAAATACAATCTATTAGAACTATATTAATATTCTATACATAAATATTTTGAAGATCGCATGTGAACTCGCGACCAAACGCTGATCACCCTCACCAATGAGCCGGATAGACGTCCCGAGAGCCTGACTCAACACTTTTGGCAGGACGCATATCATTCAGACCAGGCCATTGCTGGCGCATCATGACGCTGCTCTTCTGCGCCACAATTCACTCTACACCCCGGCAGGCATCCTGATCACTGACTCGACTTATTGTTCGGGCGTTAATGTTCAGGGCAGTTTCGAACTTCAGATCCACGCGCCCCAAATCATCGCGATTGAGACAGAACAGGATCAATGCGAGCACAGCGAGGCATTCCACGATTGCTTCTGGATTGGCTATTTTCACGATCATTTCGGCCACTTTCTCACCAGCACCCTCGCGCGTCTATGGGCTCTCGATGCTCATGGCTCACGTGCACAATGGTATATCGCCCCGACCTACACGCAGTCTCGCGACCATGAGGGCTTCATCCTGCCTATACTGAATAGCCTGGGCATCGATCATTCACGCATCATCGCACCTCCGGAAAACACCTCAATTCGTGGGGTCAGGATTGCCGAACCGGCCTTAGTGGAGAATGCGCATTGCTACCGTGAGTGGGGTCGCTTCATGCAAGCAATCGGCCAATCGTTTCTCAATCGGCACCAGAGGCATTCCGCATCACGCCCCGTCTTTCTTGCACGCAGCAAGGCATCGGCCACGACAAGACGTTATGATGGCGAGCACGAGCTGAGCGTGTTCCTCGCCAGCCTTGGCATTGAGATTGTCCATCCGCAGGAACTGCCTTTTGCAGAGCAGCTTGATCTATGGGCGTCTCACAGCATCTTTGTCGGATTTTCCGGATCGGCGTTCATGAATGCCGCGTTCTTTCAGGGAAAGACAGTCATCATCCTGAACCACGATGGCTATATTTTCGGCACACAGCGCATGATCGATACAATAGGTGGCCATCATGCTGTCTATCTCGATGTCAGTGCCTTCCTGAGTGTCACTGACAATGAGCATCACCATTATCTCATCCGCGAACCCGCACGGCTTGCCGTCGAGATTGTACAAGCCTGCCGCCGAACTGTCTGAACACAGACGGCGCGCGTTGTCAGTCTCTGGGAAATCTTACGACTTTTCTGACGGCGGGCTGGCGCCGGTTGTCCCTCTTGGCGGCACAGGGGTCTTGTCAGCCCCACTCTGGTCAGGCGAGAGCGGCTGGTGATTGCGGCCTGAGTAATTGGTGATGATCTGATGTACGGCACCTGACGCCTCTGCGGCTACGACCATCGCCACATCACCCCATGCGCCATCAAGGGAATGGGCGTCGATATCGTGAAGCTGTGTTGCTGCGCCGGCTTCCTTGCCATCTGCCGCCACGGTGCGCCAGACGATCTCGATATGCTGAAGCGGGTGCCCAGTATTACCGGCAGGACCGTCGCTCAGGGTCACAATGCACTCCACACTGTAATCAGCGGCCTTGGCATCACGCTCCAGCTTGTCATGCTGGTCGGGAAAGCTGGCAACGAAGGCGCGGGCGAGTGCCACATTGCCATCGCCCGGAGCACCATGCACGCCCTTGAAGAACACCTTGGCAGGGCGGCGCTTGAGGCTATGCGGATCAGCCTGCATCATCGAGGCCTGAATGCCCGTCAGCACATTGGCAATTTGCGGCGCAGAACCGGCGGCAAGGGCTGAGAGTTGATCAGCCTGTCCCTGGGCCCAGACCGAGGCCGCGACCGGAGCCGCGTCCCAATGCCCCCGGGCCTCGCCATTGGGCATCATGATTTCGTAGTGCGGCGTGACCTGATCACCCTGCATGGTTGCCGACAGCCTGAGCCACCAGTCACCCGGCTTGGCAGGCTGCGCTACAGCCGGAAGCGATTGGTCAACCAGTTGCGCCGCGACGTCCTTCGCCCAGAGGGTCGAGGCATTATTGTCCAGCAGTGATGCGGCTGGGGTGGGTACAGCCAGTCTCGGTGGTGGCGTGGTCAGGGCCAGACGGCGCCCTTCCGGCCCCGGATCACCAAAGGGATGCGGCATATCGACGCACCCGGCAAGCAGGGCCAGTGCTCCACACAGCCCGGAAAAACGTATAATCCGACCCATCACGCGACTGCCCCTGCCCTGATGGCTGAAATCTGATGTCCGATTGCACCGCCCCCCGCCAGCGTGCGCCGACGATGGCTGAAAAAGCGTAGCGCATCGTACCGGGTGTCGAGCCCGATCATGGAAACATGGCGCAGCCCCGCCCGCCTGAGGCGATACAGACAGTATCCTGGCAGGTCGAACAGGTAGTGCCCTGCGCGGGGTGCCTCGATGAAAAAGCGCTCGGCAGAAGGTGCGACAAGCGAAGAGCCATCCAGCACCTCCGCACGCATGTCGGCCCCAACCTCGTATCCCGCCTGACGGATGCAGGGCCCGACACAGACAGTGACATCCCCTGCGCCAAGAGCCTGCATTGCGCCCAAAGTGGCCTCCAGCACGCCGCCCACGGCACCGCGCCAGCCGGCATGGGCGGCTCCCACAACGGTGCCATCAGCACTGGCAAACAGTACCGGTCCGCAATCGGCCGTGATGACACCCAATGCGAGATCGTGACGATTGCTCACCAGGGCATCGGCCCTGGGGCCCTTTCCTGTGGGCCAGACCGGCGTATCATGCGTGAGAACCACGACATCGGGGGAATGGGTCTGGGTCAGACCCAGCAGGGACGACGCCTCAACCCCCAGATATCCTGCCACACGCCCGCGATTGACCGCGACATTCGCCGCGAGATCGGCAGAAGCGAGCGAACAGTTGAGTGTGTCATAGGGCGCCGGTGACACACCCCCACGGCGCGTGAAAAAGCCGTGGCGGACATGCGACAGCGATGGCGCTGGCAAGACCCAGCCGCGCGGTGCCTGATCAACCATAAGCCTTCTCTCCCTCAAGGGTATGGGGATGGCGCGTACCGAATGCCATGAGCCAGAGCCCGGCGAGCGCCATGGGGATGCAGAGCACCTGTCCCATGGTCACGCCAAAAGGCAGAAACCCGATGAAGGAGTCGGGTTCGCGAAACAATTCGCAGAAGCTGCGGGCCAGCGCATAACCAAACAGGAACAGACCCGAGAGAAAGCCATAGCGCACGCGCGTCCAGGCACGGCTTACCGCGGCAAGCATGACGCAAAGCAGGACAAGGCCCTCCATAAGGGCTTCGTAAAGCTGCGAAGGATGCCGTGCGATGGGGCCACCTGTCGGAAATACCATCGCCCAAGGCAGCCAGTCCGGCGCCGCACGCCCCCAGAGTTCACCATTGACGAAATTGGCGCAGCGCCCCAGCCCGAGCCCAAGCGGTACGATGACCGTAATACGGTCGGAAAAGGACAGGAAACTCAGCCCGTTGCGCCACGTGAACCACGCCAGTGCCAGAATGACCCCCAGCGCCCCCCCATGAAACGACATGCCGCCCTGCCAGACCTGAAGGATCGACAGGGGATGAGTCAGATAGAAGCCGGGTTTGTAGAACAGGATGTAACCCAGACGCCCGCCCAGCACGACGCCAAGCATGGCCCAGAAGGCAAAATCATCCACCTGCTCACGGGTGGCAGCGCGTGGCGCCAGCCCGCAGAGCCGGATAGCGATCTTCCAGCCAATCAGGATCGACAGGATATAGGCCAGCGCATACCAGTGCACGGCCAGCGGCCCAAGACGGAAGGCGATCGGGTCGAATTGCGGCAGGATGATCGGATGGGCGGACATGGGGTTCTTTACAGATAGGGGTCGGGCGTCGCGAGATAGTCGCGCACGTAGCGGGTAATTCCCGCCTCAAGCGTCGTGAATGGCCTGTCATACCCGGCAGCACGCAGGCGCGACATGTCGGCGCAAGTATAGGATTGATACTGCCCCTGCAGGGCCTCGGGCATATCAATGAACTCGATGCGGCGCGGCACACCAGCCGCATCGCACACTGCATTGGCAAGGTCGACATAGCTCCGCGCCGTGCCGGTGCCACAGTTGAACAGGCCGCTGACATCGGGGTGATCATACAGCCACAGCATCACATCGATCAGATCGCCCACCCAGATGAAGTCGCGCGATTGCGCGCCGTCAGCCAGATCGGGACGGTCGGAGCGGAACAGCCGGGCCGGCGCACCGCGCATCACCTCGTCATACTTCACCTTCACCACCGAGATCATGGATCCCTTGTGATATTCATTGGGTCCATAGACGTTGAAGAATTTCAGACCGGCCCACTGGCGCGGCATCACGCCACCCGAGGCCTGTCGGGCCAGAAGATGCTGGTCAAACACATGCTTGGACCAGCCATACAAATTCATGGGCCGCAGCGTCCCGAGCGATTCGGGCGCATCGGAAAAGAGTTCCGGCCGGTCGGCTGCGCCATAGGTGGCAGCAGATGACGCATAGAAGAACGGCACATCGCGCGAGGCGCACCAGTCGAGCAGCGTTTCGGACAGGGTGATATTGGTCTGCCAGACCAGATCGCCATCGCGTGCCGTGGTGCTGCTGATGGCGCCCATGTGAAACACGGCCTTGATGCCGGTCGTGTTGATCAGGAAGGCATCGAGCTCCTCCGGGCTGATCAGCAGGTCCGGGGCATGTTTGGCGAGATTGCGCCACTTCCCCTGGTCACGAAGGCGGTCCACGACCGCGACAGCCTCACCCCGCGCCTTGAGCGCTGCGACCAGGCACGAGCCAATAAATCCGGCGCCGCCGGTGACGATCATCATGGAACCTGTATAAGACGCCGCAACGCAACCTCCAAGCCACACCAGCCGGAGAAAAGCGCGGCCCTGGCATCCTGATCCTCCATGCCGCGTTGCAGCCGAACGATGTGGGGGCCAGTCTGGGCGGCATGACGCCCTGTGTTGGCTACACGGGGGCATTTTCACCGCCCGGTGACAAGGCCGGGCGACACGACAGCAAGGATACCGCCATGGCAGACCGGCCCCGTTTTTTCGATGATCTCGCAGGTGTCGCCGGAGGTGCCTTTTCGGCCCTGACCGGTCTGCGGGAAGAAGTCCATGCCATGGTGCGCGCACGGATTGACGAGGTTCTGTCCTCGCTCGATCTCGTGCGACGCGACGAGCTGGATGTGGCCCGCGAACTGGCCACACGGGCTCGCATGGCGCAGGAAGATGCCGATGCCCGTATCGCCAAGCTGGAAGAGCGGCTGTCCGATCTGGAAAAGGCCGTAACCGCCCCACCGTCACACGGCTGAAGGCCCTGCGTACCTGCGATCTTGCAACAGGACGCAGGCATACGTAACGTGGCCTGATATGACGATTCGCAGCTTGCACAGCCCCGGATCTTCATATCGTTGCAGACATCCTGATGCGCATCGCCATGCCATGCGCATCACCGGCCCAGGGAGTCCCGAATGCCTGCTCTTTCCTTCTCCTCCTCCTCGCATCAGGATACGAATCCCCTCGACGTCATGGAGCAAATCGTCTGCGGCCATGACTGGGCGTTCGACCGCCGCACAGATTGCGAGATGGCCGCCGAAGCACCGGGAAAATGGTGCGATTACGGGCTGTATTTTTCATGGTCACGCGAGATCGCAGCCATGAACTTTACCTGCACGTTCGACCTGCGGGCTCCCGCCAACCGCCGCAAGGCGCTTTACGAACTGATTGCACTGGCCAATGAGCGCCTCTGGATCGGGCATTTCAGCCTCGACCTCGAGACCGGCACGCCGGTTTTCCGCCATTCGGTTCTGCTGCGCGGTGCCACGAGCCTTGCCGCAGAAAGCATGGAAGACATGATCGATATCGCCATCACGGAATGTGAGCGCTTTTACCCCGCCTTCCAGTTCACACTCTGGAGCGGCAAATCCCCCGCCGAAGCCCTCGAAGCGGCCATGCTCGATTGCGCAGGTGAAGCGTGAGCCTGCCGTCACTGCTTCTGGTCGGTTGCGGCAAGATGGGTGGGGCGCTCTGGCAGGGCTGGCTTGAGGAGGGTTTGGCACCCTCCGTCATTCTGGACCGGCGCTGTGAAGCGCCTCCTGCCCCCCATCATGTCGTGCGCAGCCCTTCGGAAATTCCCCAGGGCTTTAAACCCGATATCATCATCCTGGCCGTCAAACCGGCTGGCATGGAAGAAACCATGGCATCGCTCAGACCCGTTCTGGACGATACCATTGTCATCTCGATGCTGGCCGCCCGAACCATCGAGAGCCTGCGCGCTGCCTCTGATGGCGCCCGGACGAAAATCGTGCGCGCCATGCCCAATACACCCGCCTCAATCGGCAAGGGCGTAACGGGCGTTTGCAGCACCGATCTCAACGAGGGAGAGCGCAAGCTCTGCACGACCCTTCTTTCTGCCGTGGGTGAGGTCGCCTGGGTAGAAAGCGAAGCCCTGCTGGAGGCACTTACGCCCATATCGGGTTGCGGCCCGGCCTATGTGTTCCTGCTGGCGGAATTGCTGGAAAAGGAAGCTCTGCGCGTGGGCCTGCCACCTGACACGGCACGGTTGATTGCACGAGGGACGGTCGCAGGCGCCGGAGCGCTGCTTGAGGCCTCTCCGGAGGAAAGCGAGACATTGCGCAAGAATGTCACCAGCCCCAACGGTGTAACAGCCAAGGCACTCGAGGCGATGATGGCACCGGGAGCCTGGCCTGCCACCATGACCAGGGCGATTGATGCGGCCATGGCGCGAGCACGCGAAATGGCCTCCTGAGCGAAACACCGCGGAACGCCCTCTGAGCCATCACAGGGATGGCGTGTGGGCAAAACCGTTCATTTCCCTGTCATTCGATTGTCACGGCCTGACCATCTTGTATTATTGATGCTGAATGACAGGGACGGGTTCATGACGGAAATCGATCGCGAAGAATTTGATCTGGCGCTTCTGGAGGCGGGCTTCACCATTGCCGCTGAAAAAGGCTGGCCACGCTTCACGCTGGTCGAGGCCGCTCAGCGCGCCGGATTACCGATCGATGAAGTCCGTGCCCGCTTTCCTTTCCGGCACAGCCTGCTGTTCCGTCTGGGCCGCCTGGCTGACGAATCGGCCTTTCGCGATGACGGTTTGAGCGGATCCATCCGTGAACGTATCTTTGATCTGTTCATGCGGCGCTTCGATGTATTCCAGCAATACCGCGAGGGCATCCGGGCTGTTCTGCAGGCCCTGCCGACAGAACCCGGTCTGACACTCCTGCTTGGTGCTGCCACCCTCGACACGATGCGCTGGATGGCCGAGGTCGCTGGTGTGGAGTGCAGCGGACTTGGCGGGGTGATGCGTCTCAACGGGCTTGCTGGTGTCTGGGGCTTTGCTCTGCGTGCCTGGGAGAAGGATGAAAGCGCCGACCTCTCGCAGACCATGGCAGCGCTTGATCAGGGGCTCGACAAGGCAGAACGTTTTGGCGTGCTCAAGCCCTCCCCGGATCGCCTGATGGATCAGGCCAGCCAGCGCAGCGGCATTGCCGATCATCCGCTCGAACTCGAAACATAATGGCTTTACGTCTGCCATGAGGCAGATTAAAAGCCCTTCGACGCGATGGGATGTAGCCAAGCGGTAAGGCAGCGGATTTTGATTCCGCCATTCGGAGGTTCGATCCCTCCCATCCCAGCCAGCGCCATTTTCCTCTGAAAAACTGATCTACAGAACGAGCCTGCCGGTTTTCGGACGTCTTGCGGATTCATCGTGCTGAAACTCACGATGCAGGCTTATGCCGCAGATTTTCCGCATACACGGCGTTCTGCCTGATACAGGACGGAGCGACGCTGCGCGGTCCTACGGCGCTCCGGTATGGCCGCAGACAAGCGCTGCGCGAGGCGTGACACGAACATGGCTTATCGCGATGACACCGCCAGATGATCGATGCTTCTCTTGAACGGCGGTATCCGTACGTCGAAGCAACGGCAGGCGCCAATCTGAGAACAGGTCTGGGAAGATCGATTTTTGCATAGGAAGGTACCGGCGGGGCGATGGTGGGCACACAAGGGCTCGAACCTTGGACCCGCTGATTAAGAGTCAGCTGCTCTACCAACTGAGCTATGTGCCCATAGCCCCGCTCCGGTGAGAGGGCTTCTAACAAAGGGCGGAACAGGCATCAAGAGAAAAATGCACTATTCCGCATTCGAAACTAAAATTCCTATTTCTCCGGTGAAAGCAGACGCATAAGCGTGTCGAACTGATCGAGGCTACGATAGTCCAGACGAAGCGAGCCGCCCTTGCCGTTGAATTCGATCTTCACCTTGAGGCCAAGACGCGTCGCAAGATCCCGCTCCAGACGGACCAGTTCGTTATCGCGCGGCGCCTTGATCGCTTCCTGTTCGGCTTTGGGGGTCAATCGCGCCAAGGCCTCGGTCTGACGCACGTTCAGCCCACGGGCAATCACGATATCAGCCGCTGCGCAGGGGTCAGGATGCGCCAGCAGGGCACGGGCATGGCCTGCACTCAGCAAGCCGTCACGCACCTTCTGGCGTACGGCTTCGGGCAGGTTCAGCAGGCGCAGGATATTGCCAATATGCGGGCGGGATTTGCCCACAGCACCGGCCAGTTCCTCCTGCGTCAGGGCGTAATCGGTCAGCAGGCGTTGCAGGCCTTCTGCCTCTTCAATCGCGTTGAGATCGGCGCGTTGCAGATTCTCGACCAGCGCGGCAGCCATGGCATCGGCATCATCGAGCAGACGCACATGCACCGGCACCTCATGCAGTCCTGCACGCTGCGAGGCCCGCCAGCGGCGCTCACCGGCGATGATCTGGTAATGACCCTTCTGATCCGGGTCTGGCCGTACGAGAATAGGTTGCAGCACACCACGGCTTCGTATGGAGTCTGCAAGTTCGTTCAGCCTGCCCTCATCCATGTCCACACGTGGCTGGAAAGGACCCGGTGCGAGAAGGTCTACCCCCAACATGGAGGGAGTCGGCACAGCTTCATGCGCAGCCCCCTGCGTACGGGGCAACTCGATCGCCTGGTCGCCAAGCAGGGCAGCAAGGCCGCGGCCGAGACGTGGAGCCGGTTTTTTGCTCATGAGGGAGCCCCTTGCTTTTGGGTGAGGCCCAGACGCTGGCCGATTTCCTGTGCCAGAGCGAGATAGGCCTGCGCCCCGCTGCTGCGACGGTCATATTCGAGCACTGAGCAGCCATGGCTCTGGGCTTCGGAAATCTTGATGTTCCGGGGAATCAGTGTTTCCAGAACCTGCTCGCCAAAGAAGTTGCGCGCATCTGCCGCCACAAGCTCCGAGAGGTTGTTGCGCCGGTCATACATCGTGAGAATGATGCCCGCCACATGCAGGTCTGCATTGAAGGCCCGGCGCACACGGTCAACTGTCCGCACGATCTGGCTGATCCCTTCCAGAGCGAAGAACTCACATTGGAGGGGGATCAGCACGGCATCGGACGCAACAAGCGCGTTCAAGGTCAGCAGACCGAGACTAGGCGGGCAATCGATCAGGATGACATCATAACGCCCTGACAGGGCCTCCAGAGCCTCGCGTATGCGGAACTCACGGCGATCACTGCCGATCAGTTCAAGTTCCGCACCCGCCAGATCGGTGTTGGCAACGATGATGTCGAGATTGGGTGTCTCTGTCGGGCGGGGAAGCTTTTCGGGGGGCGCTTCCTGCATGAGCGCCGCATAGCTGCCGATCTGACGCGCATTATAATCGACACCCAGTCCGGTCGAGGCATTGCCCTGCGGATCGATATCCACCAGCAACACGCGTTGCGTGCTGGCGAGTGCCGCGGCCAGGTTGATTGCTGTTGTGGTCTTGCCCACACCACCCTTCTGGTTGGTGACGGCGAGAATACGGGCCTTCTTGCCCGTGTCGTTATTCGACACGTTTGATATCGCTTATCTCGATGATGGCGCCACCTGAGGCGGCGCGATTGTCCAGAATTCTGTGCTGCATGTGCCAGCACCGCTCGGCTTCGGTCAACTCGTCGGGAAGATTTTTACCCTTCAAAAACAGGGCTTTCCCTCCCGGCAGAAGAAATGGTGCGCTCCATTCGAGCAACTGGCTCAAAGACGCCAGCGCACGCGCGGTCACATAGGGGGCCGGGGGAAGTTCGGCCTGCTCGATGCGTCGGGACACGGCCTGAGCCTTGACGCCGCAGGCCCGCGCCGCCTCACGCAGGAAAGCACATTTACGCTGGTCAGATTCGACCATCACCATCTCGGCGTCGCAAGCGATGCCGATCATCAGCGCCGGAAATCCACCCCCTGAGCCCAGATCGATCACGCGTGAGCCTCTGGTGATGAACGGCACCAGTCTGAGCGAATCTGCGATATGGCGCTCCCACAAATGGGGCATGTCACGCGGGCTCACCAGATTGATCCGGGCATTCCACTTCTCGAGGAGTGCCGCGAACACCTCGAGGCGTTCGCGTGTTTCACGTGAAACCTCAATCATGCCACGGCCCTCACATGGGCGAGGAGCGCAATCATGGCGGCGGGTGTGACACCCGGCACACGCTGGGCGGCGGCGAAATTGGCCGGGCGCGCGATAGAAAGGCGTTCCTTCATCTCGCTGCTCAGCCCACCGATACGTCCATAATCGAGATCATCAGGCAGCGCGATCTGGGCTTCATTGGCCAGCTGACGTATCTCACGCTCCTGTCGTTGCAGGTACCCCCCGTAACGCGCCTCGGTCTCGACATGGCGCCGTATGCGCAGAGGCAACGCACCAAACCACGGGGCCAGACGGATCGCCGCTTCCTCATCAGCCTGCCCTGACAGCACGTCGAGCAGGGAACGCCTGCGTCCATCCTGCGAAACAGCAATACCCTGTGCGGCCAGATCCTGCGGAGCATGGATCGGTGCCCTAGCCTGCTCCATTGCCCCGTCGATCGCCTCACGATCCTGCTTCAACCGCGCGGCTCGCTCTGCACCGACGCAGCCCATTTTCTCCCCAATTGCGGTCAGGCGGAGATCGGCGTTGTCTGCGCGCAGGCTGAGGCGATACTCGGCGCGTGAGGTGAACATACGATAGGGCTCTGAAACGCCCTGCAAGGTGAGATCGTCCAGCATCACACCCAGATAAGCCTGATCACGCCCCAGCACGAGCGGATCACTGCCTGCCACAAAGCGTGCGGCATTAAGCCCCGCAAGCAGGCCCTGGGCGCCCGCCTCCTCATAGCCTGTCGTTCCGTTGATCTGCCCTGCCAGATAAAGGCCGGTCATGGCCCTGAGGGCGAGACTGGGGGCGAGCTCACGCGGGTCGACATAATCATATTCAACGGCGTAGCCGGGGGTGGCGATACGCGCCTTCTCGAGCCCCGGAATGGAGGCCATCATCAGCGCCTGAATATCGGCAGGCAAGCTCGTCGATATACCATTAGGATAGACCAGATCGCCACCCGGATTGCCGGGGAGCCCCTCGGGCTCGAGAAAGATCTGGTGCCCATCCTTTTCGCCAAACCGGACGATCTTGTCCTCGATCGACGGGCAATAGCGCGGCCCCTTGCCTGCAATCGCCCCACCATAGAGCGCGGATTTCGCCAGATTATCGCGAATGATCTGATGGGTCTGTGGCGTCGTGCTGGTGATACGGCATGAAAGCTGGTCTGTGGTGATACGCTCGGTCAGCCTGCTGAACGGTTCGGGTACGTCATCACCCTTGTCCTCAGCCAGAGAGTCCCAGTCGATACTGTCGCGTGCAAGCCGTGCAGGAGTGCCGGTCTTGAGCCGCCCCATACGCAGCCCGAGGGCTTCAAGCCTTTCGCCAAGACGCGCCGCCGGACGCTCGCCGATGCGCCCTGCCTGCTCCTGCGTGTGCCCGATATGAATGACCCCGCGCAGAAACGTGCCACTGGTCACCACAACAGCGCCGCAACGAACCACGCGCCCATCTTCGCAAATGACACCTGTGACACGCCCGTCACGCACCTCGAGATCGGCTGCCTCACCCTGCATGATGGTCAGATTAGGCGTGGCATTCAGCAGCGCCTGAATGGCATTGCGATACAGGAAACGATCGGCCTGCGCACGCGGGCCGTGAACGGCTGGCCCCTTGGAGCGATTGAGCAGCTTGAAATGGATGCCTGCCTGATCGGCTGCCCGTCCCATGAGACCATCAAGCGCGTCAATTTCACGCACGAGATGCCCCTTGCCGATACCCCCAATGGCCGGGTTGCACGACATGGCGCCAATCATCTCGGGCTTCTGGGTCAGCAAAAGCGTCCGCGCACCGAAACGCGCTGAAGCCGCTGCGGCCTCACTCCCCGCATGACCTCCGCCTATGACGACAACATCAAACTCGCTCACACACGCCTCATTTACCAATGCAGAATTGTCCAAATATCACATCCAGGAGGGAGTCGACATCAACTTGTCCCGTCAGTCGCCCCAGGGCGCGCATGGCCAGACGCAGCGCCTCACCCCTCACTTCGGGCCAGAGCGCCTCATGAGCCTGATCGAGATAGAGCAGGGCTTCCTCGATTCCAGCCCTGTGACGCGCCCGTGTCAGCGGAGCGCCCACGCCAGCGGTCAGGGCCTTGATACGCGCCCCGAGGGCCTGTTCGAAGCCCTCCATCCCCTCACCTGTCTGGACGCTTAGACCCAGCGTGTTATCCAGCGCCGGATACAGATCCACCTTGTTGCTGACCATCATGGCATCGGGACGCAACGGCATTTCGGCCATACCTGCCACGACGTGTAGCACCAGATCGGCATGTTCCACGTGAAACATTGCCCGGCGTATGCCTTCCGCCTCGATCTCATCCTTGGTCTCGCGCAGCCCCGCTGTGTCGACCAGACGCAGCCGCACCCCCTGAAACAGCCAGTCAATCGCAATCACATCACGCGTCGTCCCTGCGCGGTGCGTGACGATCGCCGCATCATATCCGGCAAGATGGTTCAGCAAGCTCGACTTGCCGACATTGGGGGCTCCTGCAATCACCACGGTCAGGCCACGGCGAACGATCTCGCCACGCTTGTCGGAAAGATGCGCCTTCAGGGCAGAGCGAAGGTCGTTGAGGGTGCGCGACAGGGCAAGCTCGACCGCCTCGGGCAGATCCTCGTCAGGGAAATCAATCAACGCTTCCTGATGCGCCAGCAATGTTTTCAGGCGCTCGCTCCAGCCTTCATAGAGGCGACTCAAAGCGCCGTCCGCCTGGGCAAGCGCCTGCTGACGCTGACTCTGGCTTTCGGCCTCAACCAGATCAGCTATCGCCTCAGCCTGAAGCAGATCGAGCCTGCCTGCCTGTACGGCGCGCCGGGTAAATTCGCCTGGTTCGGCCGGTCGGGCGCCAAGCGTTGTCAGGGCCATTGCCACACGATCAATGACGGCGGGACCGGCATGGAGGTGCAGCTCAAAGCCGTCCTCGCCCGTATAGGAGCGCGGCCCCGGCAGCCAGAGCACCATCGCATCGTCCAGATGGTCGCCCTCATGATGCAGCGCCCGCAGGCTTGCATGACGCGGCTTGGGCAGCCTTCCGCCACATAGCGACGCAAGCACCTCTTGAGCCCCGGCACCACTTGCGCGCATGATAGCGATTGCTGCCCGCCCGGTTCCTGTCGCCAGAGCGAAGATGACCTCGCCCTTGCGCGCTGCCAGGCGTTCCATCGCGTCAACCATGTGAATCCCTTCTATGCCCCAGCTTTCGCTTCACTCTCCTATCGGCCCCCTCACCCTCAGTGAGGATGATGGCGCAATCGTTGCCCTCGACTGGGGTTGGGGGCGCGATCAGGAAAAGACGCCTCTTCTTACCCGCGCCCAGACCATGCTGGAACGCTATTTCGACGGCGAGCCCGAAAGTTTCGATTTGCCTCTTGCCCCTTGGGGTACCGCCTATCGCAAAGCCGTCTGGCAGGCTTTGCGCGACGTGCCTTATGGTGAAACCATCAGCTATGCTGAACTTGCCCTCAAGGCAGGAGGCTCGGCCCGGTCGGTTGGCGGCGCTATGGCGCATAACCCCATCCCTATCCTGATCCCCTGCCACCGTGTTCTGGGGCGCAGCCATCTGGGTGGTTATTCAGGCGAAAATGGTCTGGACGACAAGCGCTATCTGCTGCGCCTTGAAGGCGTTCCGGTCTGACCCGACCGCCCTGTAAAAACACTCCCCCGGCAGGCAAATCCTACCCTGCTGGATAAAGCATATGGCGCCATCAGTTGGGTACCTTGCCCCAACATGCTTCATGCAGGCCGCGTTCTACGGCACGATCATCCCTCCGCATGAGGCAAGGAAAACGCGACCAAGCCGGATGGCGTCCACGGCGAAACGCCCCATGATACCGCCCATAAAAAAACCGCCGGAAGCATGAGCCTCCGGCGGTTTTTCATGACCTGCAGACCAGATCAGTTGTTCATGGCGTCGAAGAAATCCTGGTTCGTCTTGCTGTATTTCAGCTTGTCGAGCAGGAAGTCCATGGCATCCATCGTCCCCATGGGCGACAGGATACGACGCAGGACCCACATCTTCGAGAGCGACGCACGATCGACAAGGAGTTCTTCCTTACGCGTGCCCGACTTGGTGATGTCGATTGCCGGGAAGGTGCGCTTGTCGGCAAGCTTGCGATCGAGGATGAGTTCGGAGTTACCCGTACCCTTGAACTCCTCGAAGATCACCTCGTCCATACGGCTGCCCGTATCGATCAGCGCGGTGGCGATGATGGTGAGCGAACCACCCTCTTCGATGTTGCGCGCTGCGCCAAAGAAGCGCTTGGGGCGCTGCAGGGCGTTGGCATCCACACCACCGGTCAGCACCTTGCCCGATGAGGGAACAACAGTGTTGTAGGCGCGCGCAAGACGGGTGATCGAGTCGAGAAGAATAACGACATCGCGCTTGTGCTCAACCAGGCGCTTGGCCTTTTCGAGCACCATTTCGGTCACCTGCACGTGGCGGGTCGCGGGCTCGTCGAAGGTCGAGGACACGACTTCGCCACGCACCGAGCGGGCCATATCGGTCACTTCCTCAGGGCGCTCGTCGATCAGCAGAACGATCAGGAACACATCGGGGTGGTTGGCGGAAATCGACGAGGCGATGCTCTGCAGCATCACGGTCTTGCCGGTGCGAGGCGGGGCCACAATCAGGGCGCGCTGGCCCATACCGATCGGGGCCACAAGGTCGATCACGCGCGGCGTGTAGTCGCGCTGGTCTTTCTTGCCCTTGCCGGTGGGCTGAGGCTCGGGTGCACCGGCCTGCTCGACTTCCATACGCAGGCGACGCTCGGGATAGAGCGGCGTCAGATTGTCGAAGTTGATGCGCTGGCGAACCGCGTCAGGCTCTTCGAAATTGATGGTGTTGACTTTGAGCAGCGAGAAGTAACGCTCGCCATCACGCGGGGCGCGGATCTGCCCCTCAACCGTATCGCCAGGACGCAGGCTGAAGCGACGGACCTGGGCAGGCGAGATATAGATATCGTCAGGGCCGGGCAGGTAATTGGCTTCAGGCGAGCGCAGGAAGCCGAACCCATCGGGCAGAATTTCCAGCGTGCCTTCGCCGTAGATGGCCTGATCATTATCCGCCAGGGTCTTGAGAATGGCGAACATGATGTCCTGCTTGCGCATCGAGGAGGCATTCTCGATTTGCAGCTCTTCAGCATAGGCCAGCAGATCGGCAGGTGTTTTTTTCTTGAGTTCAGCAAGATGCATGAAAAGCGCCTTAGATGGGCTATAGTCCACTGCCCGGACGATTTGGCATCGTGACCGTGACAGATGATCGATCGTGAAAGAATGCCCCGTCAGATGGGCCGCAGAACCGGGCCCGACGATGAGCGAAGACGAAAGGGTCTTGAAAAAGGCCGCATGAATTAAGACAGGCGGCTCTTGCGTCTCAATCTAGTGAGAAATAACGCTTTCTGTCAATAGTTCGGATCAGCCGCGCCACGGCTGCATCATGTATTGACCCGACCTTGCCTCCGATGCGGCCAACCCTGGAAGAATGAAGACCAGAGGAGAGGGATTCACCTTCTCGGCATAGGCACCGGAAATCATGGCTGGCGCGCATTGGCCGTCAAGATGCAGGGGCTTGGGCAGGGCAATATCGATCGTACAGGGAACCGGCCCGCTGGAGCCGGAAGCGGGCTGGTAATGCGCTTGCGTGACGTCCTGCGCGGTCAATGCGCCAGTGAGAGGCGCTGCCTGCAGGGGGCGGTTATCAGCATCAAGCGCGACGAATTCGCCCTGCAGACGGTTACCCTCGATGTGATACCCTACCAGGATTCGCGTCGGCTGACGGCCAGTATAGCCGGGGGCCTGACGAAAGCCGGGGGCCGTGGCGCTGTCGCCCTCATACTTCAGAGGCTCCTGGGCAAGCCGATCAAGCATCTGTTGCGCCTGCTGGGTGGTGGGCTGCAAGGGCCGCCCCGCCTCACCCGCCATGACAGGCTGGGCAGCGAGGGTGATGCACATGATCGGAAGGGAAAGGGCAAGGCGCTTCACGTTGAGCGATCTCCAAACCATCCACGGCGCCAGAAAATGAAGAGAGGCAGCAGCACCGAGGCAAGCATAAGGCATAACGCATAATAATAGCCGTAATGCCATTCGAGTTCCGGCATGACCTTGAAATTCATACCGTAAATACCTGCCAGCAGGGTTGGGGTGATGCCCACAAAGCTGACAACCGTAAGCAGCTTCATTCCGTCATTCTGGTCGATACTGATGAAGCCGAGCGTTGCATCCAGCAGGAACTGCACCTTGACGGTCATCTGCGCCACGTAATCGTTCAGTGAGGCCACGTCGCGCCCGAGAATACGCAGGCGGGTCTGAAGGGCCTCACGAAACTCGAAATACCGCGCATCACCCAGATACATGCCAATGCGGTCCACCCCCAGCAGGCTCTCCCTGATGGAAGAGGTAAGGTCACCGCTCTCGCCAAGCTCACGCAGGGTCTGTCGCAATATATTGGCGTTACGGACATGGCGGTTCGGACGTTTGGGCGCAAAGACCGTCCGTGAGATCGTATCGAGCGTATGGCCGTCATTTTCCAGAATATCGGCCAGACGGTTCACGATCGTCTCAAGCAGGTGAATGGTCAACTCCGGCACATCAGAAAGCGCAAAATCGGCGTCGTTGGACGCAAGGTCACGGCTCATGGTCTCGAAGGCGGTGTAGCTGGAATAGCGCAGGGTGATCAGCCGGTCCGGCGAGACGATCATACCCACGGGCCATGCCGTAAGCCGCCCATCGATCACCCGCACCAGGGGCATGGAAAGATAGATCACATCCCCACGCCGGTAGTGGCGTGACGAACTTTCGATCTCTTCCAGTGCGGCCCTGCGCGGCAGGGTCAGCCCGGTCACAGCTTCCGCAAGGCGTATCTCATCCTCATTGGGCTCCACCAGATCGAGCCAGGACACGCCTTTCGCATCATCGGCTGCCAGAATTTCGTGGACCGGCTGCCCGACCGGGTGCGCTAGAAACATCTGGTTTTCCTCTCTGGTTCAGGCGCTTTCACCCAGCGGGTCGGGAATGGACGCAACGCCGCCCCTCTGGTATCGCAGAAACCCGCTCGCCATGTCGATCCATGCCCCGGACAGGATAATTTTCATGAGCTCTGAAGTCCCGCCCCGCCCCAACAGCCTGCGCAACGGCCCCGATCAACGGGGTCGCTTCGGTAGTTTTGGTGGCCAGTTCGTTGCAGAAACACTCATGCCTCTGGTGCAGGATCTGTCGGATGCCTACCAGACAGCCAAGGCAGACCCGGAATTCCGACGCGAGCTGGATTACTATTTCCGCGATTACGTTGGCCGCCCCAGTCCGCTCTGGCATGCAAAGCGCCTGAGTGACGAACTCGGCGGCGCGAAAATCTATCTCAAGCGTGAAGAGCTCAACCATACCGGCTCACACAAGCTCAACAATGTGATGGGCCAGATCCTTCTGGCGCGCCGCATGGGCAAGACGCGCATTGTGGCGGAGACCGGCGCTGGGCAGCATGGCGTGGCCACCGCCACGGTCTGCGCGTTGTTCGGTCTGAAATGCACGATCTATATGGGCGCCGTCGATGTCGAGCGGCAAAAGCCCAACGTGTTTCGCATGCATCTGCTCGGTGCCGAGGTGCATCCGGTAACGGCAGGATCAGGCACGCTCAAGGATGCCATGAACGAGGCCATGCGCGACTGGGTTGCCAATGTGCATGACACATACTTCCTTGTCGGCACGGTGGCCGGGCCGCATCCCTATCCGGAGATGGTGCGCGACTTCCAGTCAATCATCGGCATCGAAACGCGCGAGCAGATGATGGCCGTCGAGGGACGCCTGCCCGATGTGCTGGTGGCCGCCATTGGTGGTGGTTCCAACGCCATGGGCCTGTTCCATCCCTTCCTCGACGATGAATCCGTGCGCCTTATCGGGGTCGAGGCAGCAGGTCATGGGCTGGATAGCGGCTTTACCGCAGCGTCCATCTCCCGCGGTCGCTCGGGCGTGCTGCATGGCAATCGCACCTATCTCCTGCAGGACGAGTTCGGCCAGATTGCCGAAGCCCATTCGATCAGCGCCGGGCTGGACTATCCCGGCATCGGGCCGGAGCACTCCTGGCTGAACGATATCGGACGCGCCGAGTATGTGGGCGTGACCGACAAGGAGGCGCTGGAGGCCTTCCAGCTTCTGACGCGTACCGAAGGCATTATCCCGGCGCTCGAATGTGCGCATGGTCTGGCTCATGTCATGAAGATCGCCCCCTCCATGTCGCCGGACCAGATCATCGTCCTCAACCTGTCGGGCCGTGGCGACAAGGATATCTTTACCGTCGCCGAGCATCTGGGAGTTGCGCTGTGAGTCGTATCAAGGCCCGTTTTGAATCGCTCAAGGCAGCAGGGCGCGGCGCGCTCATTCCCTACCTTCAGGCCTATGACCCGGATCTGGAAACCTCTCTCGCCCTACTCAAGGGCATGCCCGCGGCAGGGGCCGATCTGATCGAGATCGGGGTGCCCTTTTCCGATCCATCCGCCGATGGCCCGACCATTCAGGCCGCCGCGCTGCGTGGCCTCAAAGCAGGCGCCACGCTGGCCGGGGTGCTCGATATGGTGCGCGCCTTCCGAGAGACGGACAATGAAACGCCGATCATCCTGATGGGCTATCTCAACCCCATCGACAGTTACGGCCCTGCACGCTTCTGCACCGATGCTGCCAAGGCGGGTGTTGATGGTCTGATCATTGTCGACCTTCCCAAGGAAGAGAGCGATCTTCTGTCAGGAGACGCGCAACGCTGCGGGCTGGATATCATCCAGCTGGTGGCGCCCAACACGCCCGACAGCCGCTTGCCCTATCTGCTCGATACCGCATCAGGCTTCATCTATTACGTGAGCATCACCGGCATCACAGGCACGCGCACTGCGAGCACCGATGAGCTCGCAGCCGCGCTCCCGCGCCTTCGTGCCGTCAGCCCCCTGCCGGTTGCCATTGGCTTTGGCATCCGCACCCCGGAACAGGCCGCGCAGGCGGCTTCGGTGGGTGATGCTGCAGTTGTTGCCTCAGCCCTGATCGCGACACTTGCCGGCACGCTGAAGGATGGGAAGGCAACCGCAGAAAGCGTTCCGTCCGTTCTGGGTCAGCTAGCAGACATCGCCAAGGCCGTTCGCCAGAACTGAGCGGCTCTTGCGCAGCTGAACTAAAGTAAAAAAAGGCCGCCCCGACGCTGTGTCGGAGCGGCCTTTTTCAAGCAACGCGAGGACGGGATCTCAGCGGCCGTCGCGCTTGAGCGACATGCCGAACGCCATTGCGGAGATACCGCCGAAGATCAGCTCGATGGCAATGAATGTGCCGATAAGCCAGAGCCCGGACCACGGCAGGGTAACGAAGATGAACACCCCGGTGAACAAGGCAACCGCCGCGCTCAAAATCATCGTCCACCAATTGGCTACGTGACGATGGCCCAGCGCCCAGAGCCCCCTCATTACGCCTGAGGCCATGAAGCACCCGGCCAGGAAAGCTGTCAGGAACAGCGATCCCGTCTCGGGTTCCTGAATAAGAAGAATCCCACCGAAAACGTAGAGAAACCCCGTCAGGGCAGTAATCCAGAACCGCGACCCTGGCACGTCACGATGGGCAAAACTCTGCGCCAGATAGGCGACCCCCGAGAAAATGAGCAACATGCCGATAACGACGATGCTCGCCAGCGTGGTCACAACAGTATCGAGAAAGGCAAACACACCAAGCAATATGAGGGCGGCCCCGATGCCGATGAACCAGTTTGGTTTCAGCTTGGGCGTAAAGGGTGGCAAGCCCGGAATACCACCTCCAGGAAAGCTCTCGCCTGTGAAGATCCCGCCAGGTAATTCATCGCTGCGCGAGATGTCGCCCGGATCATTGTCACCGGAGGGTTTGTTTTCTGGGGTATTGCTAAAACCAGACATTACTTTTTACCTTTCTTTCTCATCATTACGCACGAGGCAGGCCGCAGACAGCAAGGCAGAGCCTTAAAGAATACGTGACCCACCAGCGCCACCTGCACCCATGGGACAAGGCAATGTTTCACGTGGAACATTGCCAGGCTTCGCTGCACAAAACGTGATCGGCGCGTCCTGCTGCCATCAATACGTATTGACCAGTCATCATCCCCAGGATCGCAGGTCAGGAGATTGTCACATTTGCCTCCTGACAGTATTGAACACTGCATGAGTGCGAAAGACTTCCGAGCCCGGCTCGCCAAACTGCTATCAGGACGGGGCAGCAAAGCACCGAACGAGAATCACGCACGTCATCAGCCCCGCCCGATCTTGATGGAGCCTACGCCCGCGCGTGCGCCCAGCGTGCTGACCCGCCGTGTTGAGGCCCTCCGTGCTGGCATCCGCCTGGCTGGGGTCATCATCTGGGTGCCGCTTTCAGTGGGATTTGAAGCTTTACTGCTCCCCACCCCCGGCGTCCTCAAAATACGCTGGACGCGGGTCATCTGGGGCGTTCTGTGCAAGTTGCTTGATCTGGATATCCAGGTCGTTGGCAGCCCCGTCGGCACAGTCGGCGGACAGAAAGGACGCGATCGGGGTGAGCGCCCCGTTATCTATGTCGCCAACCATTCGTCCTGGCTCGACATCCCTGTACTGGGAACCAAGATCTATTCCGTATTCGTCGCCAAAGGCGACATCGAACGCTGGCCCATCATGGGGTTGGTCTCCAAGATCGGACGCACCATTTTCGTGAGCCGCAACCGGAGCACAACCGGGCGTGAGCGAGACGAAATGATCACGCGTCTTGCGACGGGAGATAATCTGATCCTGTTCCCTGAAGGCACATCCTCGGACGGGTCACGCGTGCTGCCCTTCATGTCCACATTCTTCGCGATCGCAAAGCTGCCACGCCTGCCCAAAAATGCGCCGCCCGTGGATATGCCCTCTTACCCGCCCGGACTGACGCCACTCATACAACCTATCTCTCTGGTTTATGACCGGCTGGAGGGTTTACCCGTCACACGCACCCGACGCGCCATTTTTGCCTGGTATGGCGATATGGATCTTGGGCCCCACGTCTGGCAATTTCTGAAAACACGCAATAAGCGGGCGACCGTCCTGCTTCACGCGCCTCTGGCACCAGAAGACTTCCCCAGCCGTAAGGCACTGGCCAATGCCGCATGGTCTGCCGTCGCACGTGGCGCCGCAGAATTGCGCCAGAACCGGGATACCATGACGGGTTGGCAGCCTGATCTATCGCGCTGACACGCGCGACGGCCAGAACACGACGATCATAACACAACCATCAGAAATCGATTTCTGTCGTTGCGTGATAGCTTCGGGGCAAGCCGGCGACTGCCGAATTCGTGGCATTGGTGCCGCCATCGACAGAACTCGGATAGACCGAAGCCCAGTATCGCGCATTGGTTACATTACTGACGCCGAAGCGAATGACCATCGGCACGCGATATACGTGAAAGCCATAGCGCGCGCCCAGATCGAGGGTCGTGAACGAAGCCACGAAACTGCGGTTCTCGTTATCGGCTGCGCGTCTGCCAACAACGTGCACGCTCGCATTGACCGCGCCACCCCGCGCCCAGCCGGGGTGATAATCGAGCAGGATATTGGCCTGCACCGGAGCCACCCCCACAACCTGCTTGTGCGATGTCAGTGCAGAGCCTGTGTTGCCAACCTGCGCATCAAGCCAGGTGACACCCCCTATGACACTCAGCCCGTCGCTGACCCGCCCTGCAACCTGCCCCTCGACGCCGTAATTGCGTTGTGTTCCCGCCTCGCGATACAGGCTGCTCACCGGATCGGTGAAGGCAAAACCACGTGTCATGCGAAAAGCCGCGGCACTCAGCATCATCCCCGACCAAGGGCGGTATTTTGCGCCCACCTCATATTCTTCCGAGCGCAGCGGTGCGAGCACGTCATTGGCATTCCGGCTCGACGCCGGGGCAACCGGCCCCGCCTGAACAGACCGCCCCCATGTGCCGTAAAAGCTCGTGTGCTCGTCGAGCCGATAGATCAGGCTCGTCATGGGGGTAAAAACACCAGAGGCGTTATAGGCGGCGGTCGTGACGCCATTGCGGTTGCGGCTCGTCGTGTCGAGCCAGCTCCAGCCAAGTGTCGCCATGATGGAAAAATGGCGGTTCAGCGCCATCGTATCCCCCAGGAGGAGGGATTGTGTCAGGATCGACGCGGATTGATAACGCCCCGAGAAATAAGGCTGCGTCCCTGCGAACACGGTCGGGGCCCCGATACGGGCTGTTCCCAGTATCGTGCTCGCCCCCGCGGTCGGATTGAAATTGCCCATGCTGTAACCGTTCGAGCCCAGCACCAGCTGATGCGCAAAACGCCCGGTGTGGAACCGGCCATTGACATAGGCGAGGTTCGACCAGACCCGGAAATCATTGGCGGTCGTTGCTGCCGTGATGGTGATGCGATATCGCCCCGTATCGTCAAGCAAGGCATTGGTGACACCAAAGACATTCCGCCAGGCATCCTGATACAGGCCGCCCAGCGTAAGCGACCAGTTCTCGTTGAATGTGTGAATGACCTTGGCCAGCGCCGTATTGGTTGACGCGTTATAACCCGCGAAATCCTGACCATATCCCTGCTGCGCAAGATCGGGCGCCTTGGGCAAGGAAAGCCCCGTGGCAAAGGTGAACCCTCCGGCATAACCACGCTGGGCATAGCTGTACTGGCTGGCGTCGATCTGGATCGTCGTCCGGTTGTCGAGCCTGAAATCAAACGCCCCGGCAATCAGCCCGCGTCGCAGATGCGTACCGGGAGCATAGGTCGTGCCAGACTGGTTGAGCATCGTCACACGGTATCCAAACCATCGCC
>NZ_AYXS01000020.1:0-25393 GCF_000505765.1 Asaia sp. SF2.1
CGCTTGCCAGGGTTGCCAAGGAGAGTGGTGTGAGGCACTTCGTGCAATGCTCCGCAGGCGGGGTAGAGCGACGGAGCGGCGTGCCGCATTTCGAGAGCAAATGGGCGATCGAGCAGCACATAGCGTCCCTTGACTTACCCTCTACAATTTTGCGTCCGGCGGCATTCATGGAAAACTTTTCGAGCATGATCTTTCGGATCACCATGCTCTCCATGATGAAGACCTATCTGAGGCGGAATCAGGCCATGCAGCTTGTCTCGGTGCAGGACGTCGCCTGGTTCGCTGCAGAGGCGTTCGAGAAACCTGATCAGTACCTTGGTCGGGCCATTGAGCTTGCAGGCGACAGCGTGACGGGCCGCTCCGCTGCATCAATTTTGAAGGATGCCGGGATACGGCCTTGCCACAGCTTTACGATCCCCTCTGTCATGCGAAAGCGCCTGCCCGAGGACTTTCGCCTAATGTTCGAGTGGATCGCCCGAGACGGCTTCAAGGCTGATATCCCTGCTCTGCGGCACGAGTACCCGGTATTGCTGACGCTCGAGGACTGGGCGCTGCAACGCGCGTAGGATAGCCGCGAACGCCTGTGGTAGTCTGCTGATCGGATCGAGCGATGAGGCATAGCGAGATAAGATTGCCGATAGGCGGAAATTAGCGGTTTTGCGCCATTTTCCTACTTCCGATTCTTTTGATTATCGGAAGTAGGGTGGATGCGCCGAAAACGGCACTGAATGAGATCGAAAGAACCCTTTTCAAAGGACTGCCGCAATGTGAACTGCTTTTGTCCGCTGACGCACGCAGCAGACACTAGCAACGCTCGAATGCAAGCGGAGCAATCCTTTTCTTTACAAGATGCCCAGAGCGGTGTTTTTTGGCGTCTCAAACCTCAGCCCGACGAAGCAGGCATTTGGCATATCGCAGTACCCACCGGACTGACAGGTCGCCGAGTATATGGCTGAGAGGATTCCTTGTCCTGCTCATACTTGTCGGTTTGCTTGGGCAACTGACGATACAGAGCCAGGCTCGGCAGGGCGAGATGCCCCGTCAAACCCTTGAGCGTCTGACCGGTCTCGACATTGGCTTCCATCCGGACGACGGGCAAGCCATGTCAGCCTGTGACGATATGCCGGGCATGGACATGTTGGGCATGACCGACGCGCCATCAGGATCCCCCGACCGTCATCATCACCATGACGGGGGCTATTGTGCATTATGCCCCCTGCTTCATCTGGCAAGCGTTATCCTTGGCCCGGTTATCATTGTTCTGCTGATTGTCGCATTGCTCTATCAGGCGGCCTATGTTCTGCCTCCGTCGCGTGCACCGCCCGTCCTGCGCCTTGCCGGATTACCGCCGCCTACCGGCCCGCCCCTGGGCTTCTGATCCTGCCTTCAGCTACGACACTTTGAATTCAGTGCCTCCGATGCGCTGAGTCACCGTGTTGTCGTGCCCAGTATCCTGGATCCGGAATTCCCCCCGTGGACATATCATCTATCCGTGCAGCCAATGCATGGAAGCTTGCTTGCGGCTGCGCATTTGCCGCTCTTACATGTTACCCATCCGCCTTCGCATCCGATCAGGCCATAAATCAGCCGGCCAAAACTGTTCTCCGCAAGAAACAGGATAACACGGCCGAACAAACGCCGACCTCGAACTGGTCTGGCGAAACAATAACTGTGACCGGACAGCGTCAAACCTATGCCGCGCCGATATCATCAGCGGCGACGCGTACCAATACGCCGCTCATACAGGTGCCTCAGTCCGTTCAGGTCATTACGCGTACGCTGATACAGGAGCAGGACAGTCACTCCCTGAGCGCGGCACTCGTGAATGTCTCTGGCATAACCCCCACACGGACAGATGGCATTCTGTTCATCCCGCCGATCATTCGCGGCTTCCCCGCGGAGGTCTATCTCGACGGGCTGCCCCTGTTTGCAGGCAATCAGCAGGCTTTCGCCCCAACGGCGCTGGTCGGCGTCGACCGTATCGATGTCCTGAAAGGGCCCAATGCCACGTTGTATGGTGGTGGCCTGGGGACGCCTCTTGGTGGCGTCATCAACATTGAGTCCGAGCTGCCAAGTGACAAGACTGGCGGATACGTCGCGATGCGCGGGGGAAGCTACACTACACTCAACCCATCTGGAGATATCAATCTCAGGCTTTCTTCCAGAGTGTCGTTTCGTCTCGCGGGCGAGTATCTCAGCGACAAGAGCTATATCGATCGCGTTCATGGCGCGCGTTTTTCATTGCAGCCCAGCCTCCTCTATCGGATCGACTCAAAAACCGACCTGGTGCTGCGCGGTCAGTATAACGACAGACGCAACCTCGAATATTCAGGTCTCCCAGCGGATATGGCCTTGGCCGGCAAGCTGGATCGCTATGCCTTCCCCGGCTCTCCCCTCGGTCAGCCCCTAACCAAGAACATCAATCGTTCTGCTTTCGTGGCGCTGCACCATGCGTTTTCGGACACAGTCAAACTCACAGTCACGGGGCGCTATTACAGCAACACAGTCCATGAATATGGGAGCTTCGTTGATCCGGACATCTTTCCCACAGACCCCTCCGCACCGACCGTATATGACGTCTCCCCTATCCTCATGCATAACCGGGTCAAGGAAGCGACGCTGGATGCCAATCTGTCGGCGAAGCTGCACATGCTGGGTGGGACACATCAGCTTCTCGGCGGCCTTAATTACGATTGGACCAGCTTTTACAGTGCCATGGGATTTGGTGTGAGCGATACTCCATTGGGCACGATTGATCTTGCCCACCCGGTTTATGACCTGCATTACGTGGCGCAGCTACCGGTCAATTCCTATACGGATGATCATTACAAGACCTACGCAGTCTATGTTCAGGACCAGGCGAGCTACGGGCGCCTGCATATCACGGGCGGATTGCGCTTCACGACGCTGAAGTTCCAGGAGGCAACCGACTTTGGTGTCTCAAACAACAAGACTTATTACCATGTTTCGCCCCGCATCGGGGGTACCTTTGACATTGTGCATGGCCTTGCTCTTTATGCCGGCTACTCGACTGCATTTCGCGCAGCGTTCGGTTTTCTTGGATTGCAACCTCCCAAACCGGAAAAATCCCGTAACGTAGAAGCTGGTCTCAAGCTTGCCTTACCCGGCACGGGTCTTTCAGGCACTCTGGCCCTGTTTCATCAGACACATGACAACGTGGCCGTGCCGGACATGACCAATGTCGGCTACTACGTGCAAAGCGGGAGTCAACGCGCGCGTGGTTTCGAGGCCGACCTTATCTGGGAGCCAAGCCCGGCCTTTTCGGTTCTTGCGAACTACGCCTTTACCGACACACGTGACAACGGCGTCTCTCCTGGGGACCGGATTGCCCGCGTTCCCAAGAACAGCGGCCGTGTTGCTGCCCGGTACCGCCTTCTCCACGGATGGGCCAAAGGTCTGTCCTTCGGCGCAGGTATGACGGCCTATACCTCCCGCCAGCTGACACTGCCCAATACGATCGCTGTTCCCGGCTATGCGGTGTTCGATGCGCAAGCAGCCTATTCCTTCGATCGATATACTCTTGGTATCTCGATCGTAAATCTAGGCAATCGCAAAGCGTGGGATCCCTATTCTTACATGGGCAATCCTGTCATCGCCCCGCTCCAGCCGCTATCGGCATATGTTACGCTTAAGGTCCGGCTGTGATGAGGAAGATCCGTTTTCTCGTTTCTGCAGCATTACTCTCAATCTTCTCGCCTTGTGCCCTGGGCGTTGCCCATACGCCCGCAGCCGGGGATCGCCAGGTATATTCTCTCTACAGTAAAGGCGAATTGCCGACGCTTGGCGTGCCGGAAACTGTTGCCCGGGTTGACGGCATGGCAGACTCGATCGTCTTCAACGTCAGTGAGCCCACTCTCGAGCTGTTCAGACCTGGCAAAAATCACGCGAACGGAACGGCAGTGATTGTCGCTCCAGGTGGGGGATTTGTCGGGATCGATTACCAGCAGGGAGGCGTCGACATTGCACGTGCCCTGGCCGAACGGGGCTATACCGCACTGGTTCTTAAATATCGCACGATAAGGAGCCCTGATACCGGCATGCACATGCCCGCTACTCATCTGCGGGAGATGCAGGCGATCACGAAGCGCGCCAAGGAGGCTTCGACGGAACCCGTTCCTCCCTTTGCGGGGGAGGCGCACGCTCTGGAGGATGCGCGACGAGCAATATTCCTCGTGAAAGCGCATGCCAGGGACTGGGGGATCGATCCTGTACGGATTGGCTTCCTGGGTTTCTCGACAGGGGCGTTTCTTGCTGTCGATCTGTCGATAGGTGCCAAAGAAACGCGTCCTGCATTCGTTGGCATCCTGTATGGCGGACTTCGTGGACCAATCCCCTCAGACGCCTCCCCGGCTTTCATCGCCGCGGCCAGCGACGACCCACTGCTGCCAATGGACGCCGTGCAGATCTATACGGCGTGGCGTCGGGCCGGGGTCGATGCGGAGCTTCATATCTACGGGCATGGGGGACATGGCTTTAGCCTTGCCCCGCAGGGGACGACAAGCGATTACTGGCTTGATGAATTTATCTGGTGGCTAAAGGCGCGAAAGCTCGAGTGAGCGGTGGCACGCTGCATATGCCTCAAAATGAAGCTGCCAGCAGAGGGCTTGCCGTTCTGTCACTCGCCAGATCGTGACGGTGGAGCCTCACCAGCTTATTACCTCTGTCCTTCAGTGCTCTTCGGGTGGGGTGGAGTGGCGGTGCGGCGTGCTCCGTTTCCAGAGAAAACTGATCATCGAGCGGCACAGTGCCTTACCAGGCTTGCCCGCTACGGTTTTGCGGCCTGCGGCCTTCATGGAAAACTTCTCGAGCCTGATGTTCCGGATCAGGCGATAAGGCATAGCGAGATAAGATTCTAGAACGCCAAAAATTGCCGGTCTTCCGCCACTTTTTCTACTTCCGGTTTTTCTTATTGTCGGAAGTAGGTGTGATGGGCGGAGGACGGGCTGGAAAGCGTGCCTCGGAGGCTCGTCGCTCTTATCCAATGTGCTCCAACCGGCTGGCAGCTTCCGCCTCTTCGCAGACGCAGAAAGCGCTTTCCGTCGTTTCCGAAACCGGATGTAGCCGATCGCTAATCTCGCTTGATCCTGATGCTGCAATCCGCAGCGTCTGGAGATCTGTCAGGCCACAGCCCACGTCCTTCCCCCATCCTACGCTCCGCGCCGCACTTCCATGGAATGCAGGGCGCTTTGTCGGCGCCAAGCGTCCGCTTAAAGAGAAGCATGTCTGGGCAATCCGCTTTCATCTCGCCCGTGAAGAACGGATCCGTGACCGTGCCCTGTTCGATCTGGCAATAGACAGTAAACTGCGCGACTACGATCTGGTCGCCCTTAAAATCAACGATATCGTCGCCAGCGGTCAGGTTCGTCATCGTGCCTTGAGCGTTCAGAAAAAGACGGGGCGCCCGGTGCAGTTCGAGATCACCCAGACAACCCGAGAAAGCATCAAGATTTCGCTCGACCATCACGGTGGGACGCTGACCGATTTCGTCTTTCCCAGCCGCCTGGGTGCTTCGGCGCATCTCAGCACACGCCAATACGCACGCCTGCTCGACGAATGGATCACCGCGGTTGGCTTGTCGGCGGGCGAGTATGGCACGCATTCGCTGCGGCGGACCAAGGTGGCGCTGATTTACAAGCGTACCGGGAATATCCGGGCAATCCAGATTTTGCTCTGCCACACCAAACTCGACAGCACGGTACGTTATCTCGGCGTCGACGTGGAGGACGCACTTGCACTTTCCGAGGCGACCGACCTGTAGGGGGATGCCGAGATAATGGATGCGCTCCATTTGTGTACAGGATATGATAACACAAAGGAGAGTATCCATGGTCCATGCTGTCAGTCACGAACCGCAGAAAATCGGCGTACGGGAGTTCCGTGGCAATCTAACGACGTATCTGCGTCAGGTCCGTCAGGGACAGGTCATCCTCGTCACGTCCCATGACGAGGTTGTTGCCGAATTGCGGCCGCCGGGCCCGGCCCTGCGGGCTCGGCGGGTTCCGGGCTCCCTGCGCGCCCATCTGCGCGTGGCCGACGATTTTGACCAGACGCCGACCGACATGCTCGAAAGCGTCGATCAGCCTCTATGAAGATCCTCCTTGATACCCACGCCCTACTTTGGTGGCTGGTGGACAGTGACCGCCTGGGGCCAGAAGCGCGGGATCTGATTGCCGACCCGGCGCACGATATCCTTGTTAGCGTCGTTTCGCTGTGGGAGATCGCGGTAAAAATACGCATCGGCAAGCTGGAGGGGAATCTGGATCAAATACTGAAAGCCGTTGAACGGGACGGGTTTACTTGGCTCGCGATCAATTCCGCCCATCTTCAGGGTCTGATGGCGCTCCCGCAGCATCATCGCGACCCGTTCGATCATCTCCTTATCGCGCAGGCCATCGCCGAGGATGCCCTGTTCATGTCCGAAGATGGTCAAATGGCGGCTTATCCGGTTCGGCAGCGACACTGCTCAATCTGAACGGTTATCCCGCTATCGCCTGCCTCACAGACGCCAAAGCGTGGTATGACCTCTCCGAAAAGCGGACGTGGCAACATGCTTCTGTGAGAACTGATCTCTGTCGATTCCGGTGCGGTTCGCTTTCCCGATCAACAATCGCCTGGGGGACGGGGGATCAGCGCAGGGAGCGGAACGTCTGGCGTACCTCGCCCACGAATAGTACCGGCTGCTCCAGCGCGGCGAAGTGCCCACCGCGGTCCGGCTCGCCGAAGTGGACCAGGTTGGCGAAGCGGGACTCCGCCCAACGCCGTGACAAGCGGACCTGTTCGCCGGGGAACATGCTGATACCGGCCGGCGTCGCCATCGGCGAAGTCGAAAATCCGCCCTTTCGCATGGCCTGTGCCGTCTCCCAATAGAGGCGCGCCGAACTCGGCCCGGCGTTGGGAAGCCAATACATCATGATGTCGTCCAGCATGGCGTCGAGCGAGAAAACCTTTTCTGGATCGCCGCCACTATCCGACACGTCCTGAAACAGCGCGTAGACCCAGGCTGCAAGGCCCACGGGCGAATCCGCGAGCGCGAAGGCGACGGATTGTGGTCGCGTGTTCTGAAGCTTGTAATAGCCGGCATATTCCTGATCGTAACGCTGAGCGTCCGCGAGCATGCGTTGCTCTGCGTCATCAGCACCGGCGCGTTCATCGTCGGTCGGCTGGAACAACACCATGTTAAGGTGAATGCCGATAAGTCCAGGAGGCATCATGTAACCGAGCGTCGTGGTGACGCCCGCGCCCCAATCGCCACCCTGCGCCGCCCAGCGATTGTAGCCGAGCCGCCTCATCAGCGTCACCCAGGCGCCCGCGATCCGGCCGATATTCCAGCCAGGTGCGGTCGGCTTGTCTGAGAAGCCGAAGCCCGGCAGCGTCGGGATGACGAGGTGGAAGGCGTCGGACGCCTCACCGCCGTGCGCCACAGGATCGGTCAGCGGGGCGATCACATCGCGGAACTCCAGCACCGATCCCGGCCAGCCATGCGTCACCAGCAATGGCAGCGCGTCGGGTTCGGGCGAGCGAATATGCAGGAAATGAATGCCGAGGCCGTCGATGGTGGTGCGGTACTGGCCCCAGCCGTTCAGCAGCGCCTCGCACGCCCGCCAATCATAGCCGTCGCGCCAGCGCTCGACCATCGTACGGACCTTGATGAGCGGCGGCCCCTGGCTGGTATCGTCTATCGTCCCCGGATCCGGCCAACGAATGTCGGTTAGGCGCTGCGCCAGGTCATCCAGATCGGCTTGCGGAACGGCGAGGTGGAACGGCTCGACGGCATCGGTCATGGCGTGGCTCCGAACGGCCTGTCAGATGGTGAGCGCAAGAATGTCGGCGACGCGCTTCCAGGCGGCCTTGCCGTAGCGATCGTTGTCAAGCGGCGTCAGCTTGCCGCGCCCGCTCGACATATCGCGGATGTATTGCATCCCCTGCCAGGCCGGAAATGGCACGTCGGTCGCTGGCGACAACGCGCGTGTGATGCGGATCAGGCCCCCAAGCAGGCCAAGGCCGCCTGGTCGCAATGTTCGCCAGCGCCGCCCGTTGAGTCTGGACATCAGCGCGGCGAGGTCATTGGGCGACACCACGTCGCCCGCGATCCGCAGGAAGCGAGGCGCTTGCCCGTCGAGTGCCGCATCGGCGGCATAGTCCGCCACGTCGTCTTTGGTGGTGAAGTCGAGTAGCTGGTCGGGATCACCCCAGCATAGGATACGGCGCAGCTTGTGCAGGACGATCGGGGCCTCACCGGTCAGCAGCTCGCCGAACGCGCCATTCAGGATCGATGTGGCGCGGATCGGCGCCGCATCCACGCGCGCCATGAAGGTGCGGCGCAGGTCCATGTTGCGGTTGTCGCCAGGGCGCGTCTTCGTGAAATCTAGCGAGAAATCGGACGGCATGAAGCGAGGCACGCCCGCCGCTACCGCCGCATCCAGCAGTCGTCCCTGCGCACCGATGATGGTGGGTTCCAGTCCATTCAGCGCCGAGACGACGCAGCCAGCCCCATGGCAGACCTCGCGCAGCGCCGTGGCGTCCTCGAAATCGATCTCGACCGGCGTAGCACCGATCGAGCGGATCTTCGCCAGCCGGTCTGGTGGCGATCCTTTCCGGATAAGCGCTGATACCGCCGCACCGCGTCGGACGAGCGCGGTGCTGATGCGATAGCCCAGGTCGCCGGCCGCACCGGCTATGAGGATGTTGGTCATATCCAACCATCTATATAAACTGAACGTGTCCGTCTAGTTCACATTGACAGCAGTTGGCTCTATCTGATGGGAATGACGTCAACGATCCTCCCTTCGACCTCAGGCAAGAGGCCACGCCGTTATGGTGGGCGTCCACCGGCCACGCAGGCCGGAGAGGTCGACCGCCGCATCCTTAACGCTGCAACGAGCCTGTTCCTCGATCGTGGGTTTGACGCGACCAGTTGCGATCAGGTCGCGGCGCTGGCTGGAGCGGGCAAGGCAAGCATCTATGCGCGCTACGCCAATAAGGAGGAACTGTTCGCCGCCGTCATCCGGGATAATGTCGATCGCGGCCTCGCCCCGGCGACCGACGTGCCATGGCATCTTCCGCTGGAGGCGCGGCTGATGGTGGCGGGGCAATCGATCCTGTCGCACTCGCTTCGGCCCGAGGTAATCGCCCTGATGCGCGTCGTAATGTCGACGGCGCACAGGATGCCCGAACTGGCCCGCCTCGCCGACAGGATCGGACGCGAAGGCGGAATGCTTCGGGTCGCCGCTGCCATTATCGGCCAGCAAGACGTATTACCCGACACCTTGGCGCGTGCGCTTCCGCTGGCGGCGAAGTTAATCGACCTTGTGTTCGCGCCGCACCAGATGCGCGCCCTGATGGGTGAGGACGTAGCAGCGCTCGAAACCGCTGCTCCGGATCGGATTAGGGAGGCCATACACCTTCTTGCCGGTGCGGGATGGTTGCAGGACTGGCAGTAACGTCAGGCGAGCAGCGTTCCCGCAAGGGCGCTGCGAATGAGTTTCAGGAAAGCTTCGACTTCCCCGATGAACGATTCCAATCGGGACGGCAGCTACGACCCATTGCCTCCTGAAAGCGGACCGACGGCTCGCCCCCCCCCATTCCAGACAGAGATCCTTGGAATCGCCTCCCAATATGTCGACGTACCGCCAATAATCTTTATTATCGGAAGTAGGTGAAATGGGCGCGAAACGGCAGGGGCACTGTCACATTAACTGCGGCATGGTAAAAGCGGTCGATGAGCGCGTCCAGTTTGAGCTACAAACGGCACCGATTTTCTCTTGAGCTGATCGCTCATGCGGTAAGGCTATATTTCCGCTTCCCTTTGAGCTTTCGCCTTGTGGAAGAGATGCGGTGATGTCACGTTAACTGGGGTCAAGCCATGCATCCAGATCCGCTCGCCAATCCCCGTCCATCGCCAGCCCTCATCATATCCGGTTTCCTATCAATCAGCGATCGGGCGTCAAGGGAATCCCTTCCCAATGTTTTCTGCCAAAGTAGTGTTAGAGCGTTTTCCGCGCAGATTGAATCGTGTGAGATTCCCAATCCGTCAGATAACCTCATGCCATATCTTGTCGATTCGCTTCTCGTCCAACCGGCATCACACGAACCAGGCCTCAGGTAAACCCAGTAGCTCGTCTATCAGCGCAGCCTACGGGGCTGGACGCGTAGTCGCTTCATGCCAATAATTATACCCGTAACGCTCAAAGCCAGCCCGGCCAGCAGAATAGGCGCCATGATGAGTCGGCGAAGAACGCCGTGATGGCTCAGTCCCGGCACATCGAACGTATGCAACCCGTTGAACAGCCAACGATACAGCCGACGCCGCCAGTCCATCACATCCAGCAACGCACCACTTGTGCGGTCCACGTCGACCCACGTGCTGCCAGGCAGTCCATGGATGTTGCCCAAGCGCATCCGCACGGCACCCTCCGGTAGGCCCTGATAGATCAGATGTCCATAAAGGTCGTCTGGGCTGATTGCATCTACACGCGTTGGACGTGCTAATGGCCAGGCTGCGGCGGCGGCATGAAGAAGTGTTACGTCAGGTACAAATGCGAGACGATCTCCATGCGCATTCCATGTAGTACGTATGCCGCTCGCATCGCTCCCTTCTACAATGGTCATCCCGCCAACCGAGGTAAAGCGAAGTGCTGAAGGACCGGCTATCCGGTTCAGCGCCGAGATCGCAATCTCGCCAACCGCCGCTTCCAAGGATCTTCCCTGATAAGCCTTGCTCTGATCCGCATCCGGTTGCCCGGTTGGGAAAATCAGTCCGTGATCCACTGATAGCCATCCGCTGACGATCCAGGTGGTCAGGAACAGGCCAGCGGACAGACCAAGCAGATGGTGCAGTCGGTGGGTCCTAAGAAACGGGCTGAGCCGTGGCCGACGCATGTTGCGCAACGAGATCATGCTGCGCAGAATACCGAGGACCATGCCGCTGAGCGCGAGCACGACGCCGATCCCTGATAGGCACCATACAGTATTCGCCCAAAAGCCTGGATAACGTCGCAGTAACGTTGGATAGATCCAGTGCGCGACAGAGCCAGCATAATTGGCAATACGTTCCATCCGGGTCGTGGCCAGAACGATCTCGCCAGAGATGGCCGAGACGTAAACTTCGCTGCCCGCGCTGTCCGCGAGATCGACGCGCCAAAGCGGGCGATAGGGGTCGTAGCCTTGGGCGACAGTCCATTGATCGTCCCCACACGGGCCGTTCACAGTGCGCGCCATACCGCCCGCAAACCGTTCCGCCTGAAACCGCGCCCCATCGGCCTCAAGTAGAGGCAATATGGCGCCGGTCGCGGCGTCGATCACTCGCGCTCTGTTATGTAACGACCAGATGACATAGGTCGGGTGATCCATAGCTGTGTGACGGGATGCTTCACCAACAGGTCTTGGAAGCAATATCAAACGCTCTATTGTCTGATTGTGCAGTCCCAACCGTGTCAATGCATCCCCGGGCGCCAGTCGGACCATCCGCATGTCGAGCGCAGGGACACCACGATAACGCGCCGCCGGATCCAGCGATGGATAGGGCACAAACATCATGACGATGCCGCTCGTGAACCACATGGCGAAGAACAGGCACATGCCGATCCCGAGCCAGCGATGCAGCAGCGCGAACCAGCGTGGTACACGGGGGCATGATCGCGCCGTCCGACCGGTGGTTGGAGCCTTCCTCGCTGCGGCAAGCGCCTCCTCGCGAGGAATGGAGGCGCTCATGTCAGAAGCCGGCCTGCACGCTGATGGAGAAGGATCGCGGCGCGCCGAGGAGCACTTCGCTCGGATAGCTGACATCGGCCCACTGAATGTAATGTTTGTTCGCCAGATTATCGATCCGACCATAGACAGTGACGTGCTTCTGAAAGTGCCAGGCCGCGAAGACGTTGGCCAGCGCATAGCGATCCAGCGTCAGGGTATTGGCATAGTCCCCCTTTCGCTGCGAGACATAGCGCAGGCCTGCACCAAGGTCAGCGGGCAGCCCCGCGACGTGGCTCCAGGTCCCCCATAGATTGGTCGTGACGGACGGGACGTCCGGCACCTGATTGTTTGACGCGTTCACGCCCGCATAGGGAAAGAAGTTGCGATAGCGCGAATAGGTGTAGGCGACGTTACCAGAAATCCTGAAGTTGTGCATGGGAGTCAGGTCGCTTTGCAATTCGATGCCGCGCGAGACCTGTGCGCCGCCTTGAGCAACCGTGTCAGGGCCGGTAGCCACCAGGATGTGGCTGCGGCGGATTTCATACAGTGCGAGCGTCGTTGTCACTCGGTCCTGCCAGAAGCTGCCTTTGAGACCGATCTCGCCTTGGCGTGTGCGAGCGAGCCGCGTGAACTGACCGCGATTGGCCAGAAACAGGCTGGAGCCTGGTGGGTCTTCGGCCGTGGTGAATGTGCCGTAAAGGCTCAGATTGGGCGCCAGATCCCAGACAGGGCCGATACGAAAGTTGCTCGGGTTATAGTGCCCCGTGAAACTACTACCGGGCAGGAAGGCGCCGTTCTGCGCATAATTCTGCCGGTCCAGATAGAGCCAGTCGTAGCGATAGCCGCTGACAAGGCGCAGATTGTCGTGAAACGTCAACACGTCTTCGAAGAAGACGGCAGCGTCCCGCAGTGTCGTAGGCGATTTGCGATACGGTAACTCACCAGAAAAGGCGCCCAGCGCCCCACCCTCGGGGCTGACGAGCGAAACGCTGTCGGCATAGCTCGCATCCGGAAAGCCTCGGTTGCGGATGAAGCGGATATAATACGCATCTCCGCCCACTACAACACGGTTTCGGATTGATCCCAGATGCTGGTCGAACTGGCCGTAGAGCGTGTCGCCCACCTGATGCTGGTTTTGATAGACATAGAACCGATCGCGGCCGATCCTGCCCGGCGCGATCGGATTGCCAGATGCATCCGCGCTACCCGGCCCGCCTATGTAGGTGTAGGCTTCCGCGTTGTCCCAGCGCCGCTTGGCGTAAACGAAATAGGATTTGTTGGTGAACGCCATATCGGAACGCGGCTGCCAGGACAGGCGCAGTGTCGGTGTCGCATTGGTGCTGGCCGCGCGCGGATCGCGCACGTTGTAGTAACGCCACAGAGAGGCTCTTGCGACTCCCAGCCCCTGCGTGGACTGCAGCAATCCGTGCGCCGGGGGCCCCGTCTGTGCCGTCGGCACCAGCGGCGTGCCGTAATAGGTTGAGAGCTGATCGGTCAGGTAGTCCATGCCTAGGCGCGCGGTGAATGTATTGCTCGGCTTCCAGAGCAGGGCAACCGTCAGGTCGTTGCTATGGGGGTCGGCACCCTTGACGTAACCGTCCGACGACGTGCGGCTGAAATCGGCGCGGATCGCCAGCGTCTTCGTCAGCGGCAGCGAGCCACCGATGCCGGCGTTCCAGGTGTTGAAGCTGCCGTAGGACACCAGGGCGTTTGCGTGCGCTGCATCCAGCGCTGGATCGCGCGTCGTCATGTCCACCGTGCCGCCGACCGCCCCCTGGCCGTAGATGACCGAGGATGGCCCCTTGATGATCTGAAGGCTCTCAAGGTTGAACGTGTTCTGGGGGCGGTTCACCGTCGTCGTCGGGCCGTAGTAGATGCCGTCGCGCAGCATCAGGATCTGATCGCCGGTGAAGCCGCGCATCAGAAGCTGCGCCGGATTACCTGGAGATCCTCCCGAACTGACGCCAGGCGCGCTGTCTGCCGCATCTTCCGCGTGGGTGTAGCCGCGCTCGAGCATCACCGAGCGCTGGATGATGTCTATCGTTGCCGGGCTGTGCTGCAGCGACAGCCCGAGGCGACCACCTACAGCCACCGTGGCGCGCAAACGCTGATGACGCCCCACTGTCTCGATTGTCTCGTCCTGAGCAGGCGAAGGGGGAGCTAACGATTGCGCATCCCGTGCTACAGAAACCGGGCGAGCGGTGGCAGGTCGTCTGTGAGATAGTGACATGTTTGCAGGTCGCAAAGGCTGCGCCGCTGCTGTCGCGATGCTCAGCGATGCCAGAGAAAGACCGGTACTGGCAATCAATCTCCTCGCTTTCACGCCATACCTTACAAACAAGTGGGGGAATTTGGGCTTAATCAGCACTGCTGCTTCATTGCCTCGTCGATACAAGATTTTGGTCTTTCGTGATGCGCAATCACAGCGTCAGCCGGCTGGCCTGCCAGGCGATTGACCTTAGCGATGGAAGGAACTAATGTTACGTTATAACATAACGATTATGGGTTCAAGTGCCCGCTACCGGTGCGATCTTAGTCGTCGTTTCACCGGTGATCGCAGGGGCGATGCCGATACAAATGAACATGCAGCTTTGTCTCATCTCCCGAGCGCAATGCAACCTCGTGCCGGAGATCGCTCTTTGATCGACACCACGCTGCCAGCACTGAGCCTGATGTTCGTGCTAGGTGTACGGCATGGGCTCGACCCTGATCATGTCGCCGTGATCGATAATATAGTGTTTCGCATGGTCGAGATACGTCCGCGCCTGTCCGGATGGGCTGGAACTCTGTTTGCGTTCGGGCACGGCCTCGCCGTTGCAGCCGTCGTATTGGGTGTTTCGGTCCTGTCGGTTTGGATCGCGTTACCAAGCTGGATAGGGGGCGTCATCGACGCCATGGTGATCGCGCTTCTGACTTTGGTCGGCACACTCAATGTTGTCGCGCTCCTGCGTCGCAGAGAGTACGTTCCAGTCGGCTGGCGCTCACGGTTGTTACCAGCTCCGCTGCGTAGCAGCACCCATCCGGCCGCCGTAATGTTGATTGGAGTTATCTTTGGATTGGTCTTCGACACGGCAACCCAAGCTGCTGCATGGGGTGCAGCCGCGACTACACATGGAGGAATCCTCGCAACGGCTTCAATCACCCTCGCATTTACGTTTGGTATGTTGCTCGCCGATACATGCGATAGTCAAATCGTCAGCCAATTACTCAGGACGACACGCGATGGGGGAGCCGGAGTCCAACGCTACCGTCAGATTGTAGGTTGGCTTATTGTGACTTTATCATACGGGATGGCACTATTCGCGTTACTAGAAGCCCTTGGCGTTCAGATAGAGATTGGAGATATTGGCTTCACGGCAGTTGGTTTGACTGCTGCGCTGTCAGTCGTCCTAATGCTCATCTGGGCGCGCTGGGTCAGTCGAAGGATAAGCCTGTCCGAAAATAAAAAATGAACTAATATCACATCAAAAGTAATCGTAGGTGGGAGTTATTTCTGATACAGTCGAGGATATAACTTGCGGAAAAGGTTTCGCCTCTTACCTTCAAATCCATTCGGATGCTTCTGTTGAGAACTCGGATTATAAGTGCTCAAACCCGGATTTGGATGATGATCTGACCTATACAAATGTGAGCGAATGCAGACCGCCGGCCCAGCAGCTGAGATACAAGACATGAGAAAGAACCATATTCTGTTTTTGATACCCGTATCATATTTATAATTGAATATATCAAATCTTCGAATGGAAAATCGTAATATTATAGATAGATAGATCATAAGTTATATTTATAAAATCAGCACTAGTTTCTTTTTTACTCTTTAATTTTACCTAGGGACAACGTCATGACTACCTCTCCCAACCGTCGTTTCCTGCTTAAATCCTTCGCTACAGGTGCTCCAGCGTTGCTGGCATCAAGCTCCGTTGCAGCTCCGTACCATCCGCAAGAGGCCGCCCTTGTGCCTGGCTCGATCCCTGTTTCGCAGCTTCCGTTTCATTACGACGTGAACCGGGACATCCATAATCTGGAGAATGGCTATTGGGGAGTTATGCCGCGTACGATAGCTGCGGAATACTCACGACAGATCACTATGGTGAACCGCGATAACTCTATATGGGCACGCAACGTGCTTCCAAGCGGCTCGTGCCTGGCAGGAGGCGGACAGGAAGCTCAGGCGGCAATCGCGAGACAGGTTGGCTGCTCACCCGAAGAAATCGCCGTCACACGCAGTGGGTCAGACGCTTTACAATTGCTCATAGTTAATTATCGCCTGCTAAAAGCTGGTGAAGCTGTGATCTATTGTGACCTGGATTACGATGCGATGATCGATGCGATGAACTGGCTCGGTACGCATCGTGGTGCAAAGGTCGTGCGCTTTGCAATGCCGGAACCCGCGACGACAGCCAATATACTGCAAGCTTATCATGATGTGCTAGAACGCACACCCAATGCGAAGCTTCTGCTTGTGACACAGGTTTCTAACCGGACAGGCTTGGTGACGCCGGTCAAGGAAATTGTAGCCATGGCACGGGAACGTGGCGTGGATACCGTGGTGGACGTAGCGCACGGCATCGCCTGCCTTGATTTCAAGATTGAGGATATTGGCGCCGATTTTGCTGGATGGTCCGTGCACAAATGGACGTCAGCGCCCTTAGGGACAGGAGCGATGTATATCCGTTCTAGCCGACTTGAGGACATAGACGTTGCTTACGACAACCATCATATTCCAGTTAGCAAAATACAGGCACGTGTGCCTGCAGGGACGATCAATTTTGCGGCCATACTGACGATCCCCAAGGCAGTTGATTTCCATTTTGCTGTAGGAGCTGCGGCGAAGGAAGCACATTTGCGAGCACTACGTGATGGATGGGTCGATGCTGTGGCAGACCTTCGAAATGTCGAAATATGTGTACCCGCAGATCCCGCCCGCTATTGCACAATCACTAGCTTTCGTCTCAAAGGCATGACGACAGAGGCCGATGCACTACATTTGCAGCGCGTACTGCTGCAGAAACACAACGTTCATACAGTCTGGCGCGGCGGCATTGCCAAGGGACCCGTGATTCGCGTGACTCCCGGGCTTTATAGCAGCCCGTCTGACATAGACGCGTTGGTAAAAGCGCTACAGGCTGAACACTCTCTATTTGTCTAGGCCTTGCTCATAGAAAGAGTTGATCCAAAGCCTTACGGCGGCGAGATTGCGGAAACGTTTCAAGGACTAGGCGGACATGTCGTAGCAAATCGCGATACGGGGCAGTTGCTTGGGACCCACGTACATCCGCCCAATACGATTTCGGTCCCGTAGCGTTGCAAGCCTGTTTGCAGAAGCGCTTCTACGGCCTTTGCGTTATGGAGTGACCGGGGGTATCCCCTGGATCAGTAGGTTCAGGCAGACGCTGTGGCTCCCATAGCATCTGCCAGCCCGCATACACTACGAGTTGAGATCTAAAGGGAACACTGGGGCACTCACGGCTTTATAGTCCGAGACATACCCGCCAGCAGGTACAAAGCCGAAAGGACGACCCCAGATTACGTATTTGGAATGACATTTTTAGTAAACCCAAATCAGGTTTTAGCAAAAATCTGTCCTGTGAGCCTTCCTGTTTGCCCCCGTGCCCCGCGAATATCAGGATTGCGATGCTGCCAGTGGTCGGTCGGCCCTGTTTCTACCAGGGTTCTCAGCAGGACATGTCACGTACGTTGTTCGGCCCAATGCCTGCGTTTAGGCGGCAGAAGAAACCCAGTGGAGGGTTCGAAAAACCCCTGTGGTCTGGGGCTGCTGGTGTGATTCTATCCCAGCTGTGATGTTGGGGGGGTGGCTGATGAAGCAGCCGGGTTTCTTTGATGTTGAGGAGCGGCTTGCGCGGTTGAGCGGGCTTGGTGACCAGCTCGAAGCGCTTTCCCGGACTGTGGATTTCGAGGCGTTCCGCCCTGATCTGAAGAAGGCTCTGGCTTACTCGGACGGGAGCAAGGGCGGGCGTCCGCCGTTCGATCCGGTGCTGATGTTCAAAATACTGGTTATCCAGACACTGAACAATCTCTCCGATGAACGGACGAAGTATCTGATCAACGACCGTCTGTCCTTCATGCGTTTCCTGGGTCTGGCGTTATCGGATCGGGTACCCGATGCCAAAACAATCTGGCTGTTTCGCGAGCATCTGACCGAGGCGGGCGCCATCCAAACACTGTTTGACCGGTTTGATGCTACCCTGCGCAACGCTGGGTATTTGCCGATGTCCGGCCAGATCCTGGATGCCACGCTGGCGGCAGCGCCCAGGCAGCGCAATACCAATGCGGAGAAGGCCGATTTTCGGGCAGGGCGGATCCCCGAAGGCTGGGAAGACAAGCCGGCAAAGCTGTCCCATAAGGACAGGCATGCGCGCTGGACGCTGAAGTTCACGAAAGCGAAGCGGCAGGACGATGGAACCATGCCGTCGAGTGATCTCGCCATCCCATTCTTTGGCTACAAATCCCACGTCTCCATCGACCGGAAGTTCCGGTTCATCCGAAAATGGAAAGCGACGGATGCCGCCGCCAGTGATGGCGCGCGATTAAGAGAGGGGCTGTTGGATAAAACCAATACGGCCTCAGGCGTCTGGGCAGACACGACGTATCGCTCCAAAGCCAATGAGGCCTTCATGGACAAGGAGGGCTTCGTCTCGAAGGTTCACAGGAAAAAGCCGCATCTCAAGCCCATGCCCCGCCACATCCAGCGGTCCAACGCAGGGAAGTCGGTGATCCGGTCGCGTGTCGAGCATGTCTTTGCCGATCAGAAATCGCAGACGGGTCTGTTCGTCCGGACCATGGGCATCACCCGGGCCACCATGAGGATCGGTCTGGCCAATATCGTCTACAACATGCGCCGCTTCCTCTTCCTCGAAAGACTGAACGCGAGCGCGTAGCCATCCCGGAGGAAACAGCGCCCGATCTGCCCAAAGCGCAGACCAAAAGTCACCCCGGAAACCGTCAGTCAGAATGACAAAGCCCTAAATCACCAGCCAGCTCCATCAACCAACGGTTCTTCGATCCCTCCACCTATTCCATGCGCATACGCTTGTCCGACGTTCCGGAGACTTTGCATGTGTCCGGTCGTGATCGATCCTGCAGGTTGGGCAGGTAACGGGAGGGCGTGTAGCCGACCGATTTGCGGAACATTGTGATGAAAGCATTTACTGACTCATAGCCAAGCGCGATAGATACGCGCTGCACACTTGTGCCGCTCACCAATTCACGGAGTGCGACAACCAAGTGCAGTTGTTGACGCCACCGACCGAATGTTAGTCCGGTCTCACGGATCATCAGCCTTGCCAGCGATCGTTCGCTCATCGCGATACGCCCAGCCCATTCGGCCAAAGTACTCCGATCTGCCGGGTTCGCCGTCAAAGCGTCGGCGATCGCGCGGATTTTTATGTGGTCTGAAACGGGCAAATTGAGCCGCTGTTGTGGCATCGTAGCGAGTTCGTCAAGCATCACTCGCGCTATTCGTGCGGCGTGGCTGTCAGGGGAATACTCGTCCCGTTCGGCGGCCAAACGATCGATCATCGTTCGGATCATCGGCGTTATCTCTAATGCGCAGCAATGGTCAGGAAGACGGCTGGCATCCCTTGCAACAAACAGATAATCGACCCGAGCGTTCTCGGTTGCTCTCGCGCTGTGCATCACCCCGCTTGGAATCCAGATCCCGCAATTTGGTGGAACGATCCACACATCACCAGCAGCGGTGCAGGTAACCGCGCCGTAGGAGGCTACAATCAGTTGCCCCTTGCTATGCCTATGCGTCGGGACTTCGGACGCCTGATCAGTAAAGTCTAGCCGATGAGCGATCGCAATCGCATTCGAGCTATCCGGATCAACAAGGGTGATGACTGATGGGGGATGAACCAAGTTTTTGGCAGTTTTCAGTGATTGAATGTCCGGATATCTAATTTTATAAGTTCTTGCAAGTCGTTATCAACAAGGGATGACATTAACTTTTCATAGGTTGGCCGGGTGTAATGGGCCTATCCGTAGGCTACTGCACCTTATCCATCACCCAAGGATAGCAGGGCTCAGGACGGACGCTGATGCATTGCTTTATTCCGGCAAGTGCTTCGCAGCCGCTATGCTGGCGTATTTTATAGCGCTTCGTATTGGATTGCCGCGCCCCTCGTGGTCGATTGTTACCGTCTATCTCGTATCCCAACCTAGCGCCGGGGCGTCGCTCAGTCGCGGGCTATATCGCCTTACAGGTACTTTTATCGGTGCTATCGCGACTGTTGCAATCGTCCCTAATTTTGTCAACGAGCCGATAGTTTGCAGCGTGGTGCTCGCCTGCTGGATCGGTCTTGGCCTGTTCGTGTCGCTACTCGACCGTACGCCGCGCGCCTACGCGTTTGTTTTATCCGGCTATACCACCAGCTTGATAGGTTTCCCTGCCCTAGCATCTCCCGGTACCGTATTTGATATTGCTTCGGTGCGCGTTCAGGAAGTCGCTCTGGGCATCTTCAGCTCTGTTGTGGTTCATCGTTATATCTTACCTCGGAGGCTCACCAGTCAGTTTCTGTCCAAGGTCATGGCGATCTCTTGTGACGTGCGCAGACTAGCTGGCGACGTGCTGACCGGTTCTTGTGGTAATGACCGGTATCGGTTGGCTCTGGATCTTCTTGCGTTAAGGGGATTAGAGACCCACCTGCCGTACGATCCGATCATTGTCGTTCCACACGATAGGACCTTGCGTCTGATGCATGATCGTCAGGTGCGGTTCCTGCCGCTTCTGTCGGACCTCGAGGCCCAGCTCAAGGCCGTTAAAACCCTCGGGATGCCGCCGGATCTCGATCATCTTCTAGGCCGAGTATGCCAGTGGCTTACCTTGGGTACGCGAGACGAACGTGAGGCGGAAGTGCGCGCGTTGAGTCATGATGCGAGATCGCTTGCCAATGCTGATGCCCCTGCCCCCTCGGGGATGCTGGCAGGTAACATCGCCCGTCATCTCGCCGATCTCATCGATCTCATCGCCGATGTGGAGCAGCTTGCTGCTGCGACGTACCCAGGAATGAGAACTCCGCTGCGATTGCATGGCGAGAAGGTCCCCAGGGGTTATGTTTTCCATCGTGATGTCTTGATGGCAGGACGTGCTGCCTTGGGCGCGACGGTGGGGATTGGCATCGGCTGTCTCATCTGGATCTGGTCAGCGTGGCCGGATGGCGGATTGGCCGTATCAGTGGTGGGCGTTACCTGTGCGCTGTTCGGTAATGTCGACGCGCCCGTGCCTTACGTCCGCAAGTATCTCGTCGGCTCTTTCTACGGCGTGGTGATCAGTCTGATATATAGCTTCGTAGTCCTACCGCGCGTCTTCGATTTCGATGTTCTCGTTGCGGTGCTCGCTCCCGTGTTTCTGTTTGCGGGATCATTGCAGGCACGGCCGGCGACCGCATTTATGGCGCTCGGTATCACGCTGACGACGCCGATCCTTGTCGGGCTAGGTCCTCTATATGGCGGATATTTTGCTGAAGCCATCAATAGCGGCATCGCCTTATTCCTCGGAATAGGTTTCGCGGCAGCGAGCATGGCGCTTTTGCAGACTGTGTCTCCAGATGTCGTAATCGACCGGCTGGTTCGACTGGGGCGTCGGGACGTGGCGCGGCTCGCTCGGGGCATAGGGCCCGGCGAGGCAGCCTGGAATGGTCTGATGGTCGATCGTATCGCCTTGTTGCTTCCTCGGCTTGGGTTCTCGCCACGCTCTGCTATGGGAACTGCAGAGGCAATCGTTCGCGACGTGCGTATTGGTCGGTCGTCGAACCGTCTACGCGGTTGCTTGGAGCGAGGCGAAACGGCGAGGAATGGAGAACTGCGCTTATTGCTCGGTGATCTCGCAGAGTATTTCGATAAAGATGAGTCCTCGCTCGAAGTGCTGAAACGTCGAGTGGACATGCTGATAGCCTCGGCGACACTGACAGGCGATGCGGATCATGATTTGCGGAATCACCTCATCGATCTCCGCTTCGCGCTTTCGCCTGTCTTGGACGGGCAGGTGCAAGCATGATTCCCGATCTCTGCCTGAGTGGCGTCTACATACCTGGCTTCTTTATCGTCACGTGTTTGGCTCTGCTGATGACCGTCACGGCGCTGCACCTGTTCTCCATCACAGGCGCGTCGCGATGGTTTACCACACGGAGCATCGTCGAAATTGCCGTCTTCATCATTCTTTTAGGCCTGCTTGTTAGGGCCATTTCCATCATCGGACCACATCCATGAAACATTACCTCGCCCTTTTGAGCCGCTACGCCGTTACTTTGGTGTTCGTCGCTATCGCTGCGCTGGTAGCGCTGGATTTGTGGGATCGCAGCGAACATGTACCATGGACACGCGACGGCCATGTTCGCACCGACGTAGTGCGAGTGACGACGGATGTTGGTGGTCTCATCACGCAGGTTCTGGTGCACGACAATCAGGTTGTGCGCCCGGGGCAGCTTTTGATCGTCATCGATCGGCCGCGCCGTGCGGCAGCTTTAGGCCACGCAGAGGCAGCTATCGCAGAGGCGCGGGCTCAGCTCGATCAGGCGCGCAAGGAGGCGCGCCGGGATCTCGCTTTGGGCAATCTCGTCGCAACCGAGGCGCATGAGCAGAATGTCGCCAAAACAAGAACGTTGGAAGCGGCGTTGAAACGCGCCTGTGCTGACCGGGATATAGCGCTCCTTGATCTCCAGCGCACTGAGATCCGCGCTACCGTTGCCGGCATCGTGACGAATCTTGACCTTCATCCTGGTGACTACCTGTCTGTCGGAACGCAGGCCATGGCTCTGGTCGATATCGGGTCGCTACGGGTAGAGGGGTATTTCGAGGAAACGAAGTTGGGGCGTGTCTCGGTTGGCGACAGGGCCCGTATCCGCCTGATGGGAGATGGTTCCGATATTGCTGGTCATGTTGAGAGCATTGCGGCCGCGATAGCCGACGACCAACGCAATGATACTGTCAACCTCCTGCCAAAGGTATCACCAACATTCTCCTGGGTGCGGCTCGCTCAGCGTATTCCGGTTCGAATACACATAGATCACGTACCATCAGGAACAAAGCTTATCGCCGGGCGGACCGCTACGATAGAGATCATTCCAGCGCCTCTCTCGCCTAGGGTGGAGAGCGGCAGTTGAGACCCCTTCTTGCCCCTTTACTGGCGCTACTCGTAGCGGGGTGCGTGGCAGGTCCTGATTATCGCATTCCTGGCAAGGCAATGATCAATCAGGGTGGTGCAAAGGCCCCATTTCTCGGAGATAAGACCAAAGGCCTGGCCCGCGCGGCGTTACCTGCACACTGGTGGCGCCTCTACAATGATCAGCAACTTGACGTTCTTGTTGCTGCAGCCCTAAGGGCAAATACTGATCTCCGTAGCGCCGCGGCCAATCTCCGTCGTGCGAGCATACTCATACGCGAGGCAGAGGCAGCACGAATCCCGACGACTGATATCAGCGGTCAGACAACCGGTGCGCGTCTAGGTGGCCCGACACGGTTTCTGCCAGCACCCTTCAGTTATGCATTGGGCATCAGCGCCAGTTATCCGCTCGATCTGGCAGGGGGGATCAGGCGTGGCATCGAGGCCGCCAATGCCCAGGCAGAGGCGGCTCGTGCGGCGCGTGATCAGGTCAGGGTCGTGGTAGCTGCCGCTGTTGCTCGCAGTTATGCTCGTGTCTGCGCTGACGGCGTAGCTTTGACCGCTGCGCGGCGTGTTGTTGCTATCCAACAGGCAACTCTAAATGTAGCTCGTCATATGGCTCGGGCAGGTCGTGGGACCCGTTTTGATATTGATCGCGCTGATGCGGCGGCTTCCACTAGCGAAGCCGTTATACCCGACATCCTTGCTGATCGTAGGACCGCCCTGTTCATGTTGGCGACTTTGATGGGGCGCGTGCCATCAGACTATCCGCGCCGACTTGAAGAATGCGCGACTATCCCTTCCCTATCTCGTCCGCTGCCTGTCGGAGACGGGGCGATGCTGCTGATGCGTCGTCCCGACGTAAGAAGAGCAGAACGATTACTTGCTGAGGCGACTGCGGGTATCGGCGTGGCCAGAGCCGATCTGTATCCGAAAGTCAGTCTCGGTGGCTCGGCTGGGACCAACACGTCGGTTGGCCACGCGCTTTCTCTGTCGTCATTTGGCGTAAGCGTCGGCCCGATGATTTCCTGGTCTTTTCCCAATCGCGTCCTTGCGCGGGTGAAGATCGACGAGGCCGACACACAGGCAGAGGCCGCGTTGGCTGCGTTTGATGGCGCAGTCCTTCTCGCACTGCAGCAAACGGAGACTGCCCTGTCTGCCTATACACGCACGCAGGAACGTCTGGATGTGTTGGAACGAGCAGCCCAATCTACTAGCAGGGCAAGCGACGAGGCCAGATTGCTTCAGCGTTTTGGGCGCACACCCTTCCTCAATGTGCTTAATGCGCAGGCCAGTTACGCGAATGCACAAACACACCTTTCCTCTGCGCGCATCGATCTGATTGATCGACAAATCGATCTTTTCCTGGCCCTTGGCGGAGGATGGGAATGATGTCCGCCAGCTTGGCGTATGCACCTCTACTTCCGATAACCATCGAACATTATCGGAAGTAGGTGAAATACGCAGAAAATTGCGACGCGCGAATTGGAAAGTTACCTCGAGAGCAACAAGCAGAACAGAATCGCGTATGCGATAACGAGTAAGTTGTGGTTGGGCCGCTGCCATAAGCTCTTCTAGTTGGGATCGAGAAGCGTGAACGCCAATTCTTGCCAAAATCTGCGCCTAGTGGGGTTTTCGAGAAGCGCCTGCCAGATCGTTGGTGATCGCCAGTAAAGCCCGTTCGGCCCGTGCCCGTTCGCTTTCGCCTTCAGTTGGTGGCACGGAAATGTCGGGCACAATGCCAGCTTCCTCGTTTGCACCCTTCGCACGTAATCTCATGCAATTCGGCACTCGGAAACGAAGACGCGAATGTCGAAGGATGATGGGGTCGCTTTTCGTCATGAAGCCGCACCCATCTCCACCTGTACGATTGCCAACAAGCTTCGCGATCCGGTTGTCTTGCATAACGGCTGCAAACATTTCAGCCGACGAATAGGAGCGCTGGTCGGCAAGAACGTAAGTCGGCCCGGTCCAGCTGCCAAAGAATGATTGAACTGTGGATGCAGAAGAAAGAGCGGCTGCAGCTTTGCTGTCGCCTAGGGCGTTTCGGGCCAGCCCAGCGGAGTAGCCTCCAGCATAGCCCGCAGAGAGTAGCCGATTGCAATTCGTCGGCGACCAGGCGCGTTGTTCGCGCCAGACCCATGACAAGTCGCAACGATGCTTACCAATCGCCGCGGTCTGCTGGGAGAAAAAGGATCGTGCATCTGTGAGCGCAGCCTTGGCGTCGTGCGACTGAGTGGCGGCGAGCGCTTCGTTAATATCTCTGATCTCGTCAGCGAAGTAGCGACCGGCATCGGATGCGTCTGCCATTAGAAGCCGTGCGGATCGTACCGGCCTGTCCGTAAAGAGACGGGGCGTCCAATCGCCGCTATCGTCGCCTCCGCTGTTATTGCCAATATCAACGACAAGGGCCGTGGCCCCGGTGTGACGCAGCGCCCTGATCTCAGCCGCCATATCATGAAACCAGCGTAACTCCGCCGCTTCACGCACTGAATTGGGAGTGATTGCCCTGCCAGCCTGCCGCAGGTCTGCCCAGGCATGCAAACAGGCGGCAGGAAAGGC
>NZ_AYXS01000021.1:0-19433 GCF_000505765.1 Asaia sp. SF2.1
TGAATGTCGAGCAGAAGCGATTATTCGGGTAGATTCCGGTGTCGTAGCAGGCGTTGAGCAGATCATTGGCACTCAGATAGGTGATGGCATCAGAAACCCTGACATCCACGAATGAGGCTTTGACATCGAACCCGCGTATGAAGTGCGGCCTGAATTCAAGGCTGCCCGTATAGCTTTTGGAACGTTCATTGGAGAGATTCCGGTTCCCCCCGGCTGTACCCTCGATGCCGTAGGAATTGAAGTTCGAGACAAAATTCTGAGGCAGTCCGGCGCGTGCGCAATTGGCGGCTCGCAGGGCCGGGTTGGGGCCCGACGCAAGGCCTGTATCGGAACAGGGATCGACGCCGTTCTGATAGGTCGAGGATTGGGGGGAGTAGAGTTCGCCAATGCCGGGATTGCGTACCGATACAGCGTAATTGCCGCTCAGACCGATATCGCGTGTGAGCCACCAGGCCGCACCGGTCATATAGGTCCAGTAGGTACCGGTGATACTGTTATAGGTTACGCGCCCATTGGCCGTCAGGGAGAGATGATAGGCACCCGGGAGGTGCATTGCCGGTGAGATCAGAGGGATATCGAGTTCGCCGAAGCCCTCATGCGTATGATAAGCGCCGCCCGTATACGGGATCGACGCGCTGTTGCCGTAGGGAAGATAGCTGCCATCGCCCTGTTTCCAGCCAAGCAGATAGGCACCGGGGTCAAAGTGATAGGCCTCGCGTCGATGTTCGTAGCCCAGATCCCATCGTATTGCCCCTGCTGGCAGGGTCGCCACGGTCGAGCTGATTTCGGCCTGCAGATCGCGTTGCGTGTTGCGGTTGGTCGAGCGTGACTCCGTTGTGACGTAGTCGCGCGCGGCCGGCGTCATCTGGTTGTAGCCAAACGGGTTGAGCGGGGCACATACCGCGCTGCGCGTGGCAATCGGGGCATTCTGGTAGCCGGGAGCACATTCGATTGTGCCATCAGCAGCAGTGACAGCGTTCAACGCATTGACAAGGTTGGGAATAACGAGCGACGGGGCCGTCGTGGCATTGGTATTGCGCGTATACTCGCCCTGCAGCTTCCAGTTGAACTGACGGTTGAAGGCCCGGAAATCGCCATTCAGCCCGCCCTGAAAACGAAACATCTGCGATGTGGTGCGAAACAGGCCCTGATCGAGATCCTGATTGAGGCGGTTGAGATAGAATGTATCGGTTGGCAGGCCGTTTTCAGCCAGAGCCTGCTTGATCGTGCTCTGTTCGGCACTTGTGAGGAACGGGTTGCTGGTGCTCAGGGCGTAAGCGCCAGTTGTGACACCGTATTGATAATAGCTGCTGCTATAGGGCCCGGCATTATTCGCCGTCAGCGCATCGTTGAAAAGCGTGCTGCTCCATGTTCCCTGGCCCACCTGGTTTTCCGCGCTGCCGCGTGCGTACCAGCCTTGCCAGCGGGCGTGGATGTGCGGATCAAAATCGTAATGTCCAAGCAAGGTCAGGTTGAGCTTGTCGTTTGGCGTGACGATCTGGTTGTAGTTGCGCAGGGAGATACCATCACCCCCTACGGCCTGAGCGGTGTCGCCCTTGAGCAAGGTCCCCGCATTGAGCGGCACGAGCGACTGGCCGTTCTGGCTGAAGATCAGGGGAATACCACTGACATTGGCGATGCCGGACGCAGCCAGGCCAGCCCAGGTTGCACTATAATTGCCGCCATACACGGGAACGTCGCCATAGGCGCCTGTCAGGGACGGCATGCCGGTGAGCGATGCCTGAATGAAGCGCAGGTCAGGGCTTAATACATAGGTGTAAGGGGATGCTTCGCCCAGTGCGGGCCGGTGATAGACAGCCGCGTTGGCACCGAACACATCCGGGCGATCACTGGCGACGATACCGGCCTGATTGCGATATTCGACATCGAAGACCAGCCCTCCCTTGTCGTGATCGAAACCGGTTCCGGCCTTGAACGCAATCTTCTCGCTGGCGGCATCGAGCTGTTGTGTCCAGCCGCCCTGACCGTCAAGCGAAACACCCTTGTAATGGTCATCGAGCGTATAGTTGATCACACCAGCCACAGCATCAGCGCCATAAGCTGCACCAGCACCGCCCAGACGGGTATCCACCGACTTGATGAGCGAGGTTGGCAACGTGCTGACGTCAACCTGCGAGCCCGATCCCACACCGTAGATCGAAGCCGTAGCCCCGCCACCCATGCGCATGCCATCAACAAGGGTGAGGGTACGCTGCGAACCCAGATTGAGCAGGCTTACAAAGGACTGCCCGGCACCGAACATGTTCTGTGTGCCGAGTGAGGAATTGTCAGGCACGCTGACGGCAGGGTTTTCGCGCAAGAGCGCAAGGCCGAGATCGGTATAGCCCCGGCGGCCAATCTGTTCGCCACTCAGTGACGATCCGGCCATGACATTGGTCAGACGCGATTGCGTCAGGCGCGTGCCGGTGACGAAGATCGTCTCTGCAGGGGACGCTTTCTGCCCCGCGCCCACATCCAATGCGTCGCGTTTTGAGGTCACGGAAGGGGACAGGCGATGTTTTTCGCTTGTCGATTGCACTGCCTCGCGTGGTTGTTGCCGCAGCTGAGCCTGCTCCCGCAGGGGATGGGATGTCTGCTTGTCTTGCGAACCTGCTCCGGATTGCCCGGTGACTTTTTCAGACGCCAAGGCAGGAAGCGGGACAAAGGCCATTGTGCCGGCGGTCAGGGTAAGCAGGAGACGCAATGACCGTGCGGGGGTGAGAGCACTTGTCTTCACCCTTGCGGGAAATGGCATCAAGAACACCCCATCGCTTGTGTGCCATTATCTGGCACATCATGTCCGTTTGTCTGTCGTCTCCTTGTGCTACACCGTGCGGCACAAGTGCCCTTGCCGGGTGATTGCGTGCGGCAACCGGGTGAGAGCTCTCCTCCACTATTATCCCCATGGGCGAAAGGCGAAGAAGTATCGCGGTAATACTCCGCGAATATGTCACGCTGTTGTACAATCGCAACAGTGCATCACACATTGTGCCGTCGTGATTGATATTGTTGATAAGTTTCCAATGGGCCAACAGCGACATGGAGGGTATTCGAGGGCGCGCGCCCGCTATGTCGGCAGTCAGGGGGGAGGCAAAGTGTCTTTGTCTCCAATTGCAGCAAGGCGAGCGCGGCTACCCGGGCGAGACATTGCAGTTCCGTATCGCGGAATTCGTTTTTACGCAGACAAGTCAGCCTGCCTTCGCCATTTGCAAAGGCAGGCGTTGCGACGGGGCTTACTGGAAAGGCAGATACCGGAACGTGACGTATACGGTATTGCCAAAGGTGGTTGGATAGACCGAGCCGCCCTTGCCATCCGACCCGCGAAAGGCAAATTTGCGGATATAGGTATATTGCACGCCTCCCATGAGGCTTCCGTAAGTGCCATCGAGGAAATGCCACCAGCCCCCCGCCGTCATGGAGGCCAGGGTACGGGTCTGGGCGGTGCAGGTTCCGAACTCGATGGAACAGCCAGCGAGATTATGGTCATTGACGCCATAGCCATATTGCATGCCGTCGGCGGCGATATAGCTTCTCTTGCTGCTGGCCTCGATACCGCCATAGAGATACACCAGCACCGAAGGATCTGGATGGCCGATCAGGCCAAGCGCACCACGAATCTGAGGGATGGGCGAGAGACCGCCCTGACCGTTGAAGGTGACATCGGGAAGCTGGGACGCGCCATAGCGACCGATACCCTGACCCGCGATGACATTCCCCGTCAACTGAAGGCCCGGCGTAAACAGAGATGTGGTCATTCCGGCACCTACACCGCCCCCGAATTTGGTATCCTTGTGGCTGCGGGCGTCACCGGGAGACTGGATGACCGAACGGAACCAGCGGCCGAGGCCGAAAACCTCGTAATGCCCCAGATTGGTATCGACGGCTCCCTTGACGATCACATCAGGGATCGGATTGTCGGTATATTCAGCACTCGGGTTGAGCAGCAATCCGCCCGTATTCTGATAGAAAACGCGCGGCCCCTGTGTGTAGCCCCTGAGCGCTGGCAAGCGACCACCCGACGCCAGATCGGCTGAATAGGCAATGGTCGCCTGAGGGTCTTCAACCGAGACAGCCAGCCAGTATTTGTTCCCCCAATCCTTGCCGATACGGATTTGAGGCACGCGCAGGAAGGTGATGCCCGGTATCTGGTTGTTGTCTGTCACGGCAGGCAATTGTTCGCTGCGCGGGGTGACGCCCTTGGCGTAGTTTGTCGAGAGACTCCATGCCTGTCCCATGAGGACATGGAAACCCCAATCCTTCTTGGTAAAAGTGAAATATCCCTGCCTCAGCCTTGGCGTATAGCCGCTGATCTGTACAGAGTTGGTCGTCCCTGCCGCCCCGCCAAGATCGGACTCGATATAGGCTTGCAAGCGGATATCCCTGGTGGGATTGGCTTCCAGAAGAGTAGAAAGACGCGTGAGCTGGGCCGAGAGGCGCTCCTCACTCAGGCCGTGATTGGGGCTGTTGGCATAGGGGAAGTTATTCCATGCCGTGGCGGGGCCGCTGGTGATCGTAGAGTCACGCCAGATATTGGACATATCGATAAAACCGCCGAGACGCACCGAAATATTGCCGATGCTGAAAACAGGCGGGAGATAATCGACGGAGGTCTGGGTGATGGCGAGAGGACTCGATGAGCTCAGATCGATGGCGGACCCGGCGCTCCCCGATGCGCTCCCTGGTGCGCTGGTCGGTTCGGTCACCGCGGCGCGACCCGATGGTGATGTGGCCTGGGCAAGGCGCGTATCTGATACACCGGACCTGATCGCGGTTGTATCAGTCTGCGGTGCTTTCACGGCATGCGATGCACCGATGGGTCCTGCAGCTTGAGCGGAGGCGGTCTGATTAGAGCCTCTGGAGGCGCTATCCTGGCGTATGGGGTGGCTCGTGCGGCTTCCCCCCTGTTTGCCGACTGATCGGGCCTGTCGGCGTTGCTCTATCTTCACGACGCGGTTTTCCAGATCGCGGATCTGCGCCTTGATCAAGGCGAGTTCATCATCGTCTGTCGAGGCCCGGGCCGCAACGGGCGTCAGGCTTGTACCAACACTCATGCCGAGCAGAGAGAGTTTGAGGGCAGTCTTGAAACGCTCGCTCACCTTGGGTTCGCCTTGGTTATTCTTGTTATTGAGTTTTATACCCTCGGTAGGAGCGTAAACTCATTAACAGAATAAACGATTTCGGTAATTATTATTTATGATTTCCAATCTTGTTGTCGATGCGTCAAGGCTCCCTTCATCTCAGGCCTTTTGCCATCGGGTGGCGCGGCTCAACGCTGCAGAAGGGCCTGATACGCCGCGTGCCGATTGATGACGTGACTGATGAAATCGCAGCGTACGGCAATCTTCTGATCTGTCGTCAGGAGATGATCGAGCACGGCCCTGACGAGCCGCGATCCAATACCCCTTCCGGCCAAAGCCTCAGGAACGAAACTGTGATCCAGGACCAGAACAGAGCCGTCGTGATGATAACTGACAATACTGGTCTCGCCCGCTTCTGACCATTCGAAGCGATTGAGCGCCTTGTTGTCACGAAGACGACCGGAGCCGAAACCTTGTGTGTCCTGCGCTGTCTTCATGACCTTTTCTCCAATGAGCTCGTTTTGTAGTCCCGATGCAGATCCCACACTGTCAGGACCAGCATGATCGTGGTGAGGAACAGCACAAGATTGGTAAACTGCCCCAGCCAGGCCCCCAGCATCGCCGACAAGGCGTAGGTCAGCCAGGAACAGGCAGGCAGAGCCACTTCTTTCAGGGCGGGTCTTTTTCCATCCGGTTTCACGCGGCCGAGCCAGAGCAGAAGATAGCGCCCGGTGAAAGCCTCGGAAAACTTGACGATGTTGTTTGTCACCACAATCGTCTGGAGCGACACCCCGCCAAATTTGGCCAATGTCTCACCCTGAATGCCCAGCGCCAGCGCGACGAGAGGCAACTCGACCGGCAGGCGCAACCCGGGGGAAAGCCGGACGAAACTGACGATGAAGAGAATGGCAGCCATGATCAGAAGGCCCCAATAGGGCCAGCTAAGGAATTTCTTGATCAGGCTTGCCCCAATACAGCCGAGAAAAAACAGGCCCACTGCCGTGCCGATCGATCCTGCATTCGACCAGTGATGCAGTGCCACAGCGCGGCCAAGCTGCACGGTATTACCCGTCATGATGCCAGGGTAGATGCCGCCGACATCGATATAGGTCGTGACTTCCACCACAGCCACAACGAAGGTCAGGCAGAAGACGCGCCGCAGCAGGGTGGCAAGAGAATCCTCCTGCGCGGCCGGTGTGGATACTGTCACGTTTGTGGTGGTCATGACGGCTGCCCGGGGGCGAACTCCATGCGCAGGGCTGCGCCATGTTCATCGAGCCTGGGCGCACCGGGGCGTGTCAGAGGATCATCATAGCCGCTGATCTTCACCGGGTTGCCCGGCATTTTCAGCCCCCCGGCATCAATCACCATGTTTCTGGCGGCTGTCTGGGGAAGAGCCGCAGCTTCTGCGACATTCAGCATCGGACCGACCGGGACACCAGCCTTTTCGAGGGCGTCAAGCCAGAAGGCCGCGTCGTTTTGCTTGAGAGCCCCCTCAATGGCCTCCTTGAGCGCATCGAGATTGTCCATGCGATCGCTATTGTTCAGAAAGCGCGGATCCGCTGTGAGAGCCTCGATGCCAAGCGTGTGGCAGAGGGCGCCAAACAAATGGTTATTACCGCAGCAGATCACGATATGGCTGTCTCGTGTGCGGTAGACATCGAACGGTGCCATGGATGGGTGGCGATTGCCGATACGCGGCCCGGCGGCACCCGTAGCCGACCATGTCATGAGCGCATGTTGCAGGAACGCGAACGTGCCATCGAACATGGATACATCGACATGCGCCCCTTTTCCGGTGCGTTCCCTCGCGTAGAGTGCGCTGGCAATACCGCAGAACATGAACGTGCCGCCACACAGGTCAGACAGCGACGTTCCGCCGACCCGCGTGGGAGGACCATCAGGAAACCCTGTCGCCTCCATCATGCCGCTCATGGCCTGCACGATCGTGTCATAGGCCGGATAATGGGCGAGTGGCCCAGTATGCCCAAACCCTGATGAGGAGGCGTAAATCAGTCTGGGGTTGAGGGCATAGAGTGTCTCATAGGAGAACCCGAGACGGTCCATCACACCCGGGCGGTAGTTTTCGCACAGAATATCGGCGCGCTTGACCATCTCGAGGAAAACGCCCCGATCATTCTCGTCTTTGAGGTTGAGAACGATGCTCTCCTTGCCACGATTGACGAAAGAGAAATACAGCGAACGATCACCGACATAAGGGCCATAGGTGCGCGTATCGTCACCATGCCCCGGTGCTTCCACCTTGATCGTACGCGCACCCAGATCGGTCAGGATGGTCGTGCCGAACGGGCCGTTCAGCACGTGGGTCAGGTCGATGGCCAGCAGCCCCTCGAAAGGGCCGCTGGGGGGACGGGACGCCGTCACGGGCGCCTTTGCAGAACCTGTGACTGCATCCCCTGTGTTGCCTTGAACATTTTCATCCATGGAGCTGCCTCACTTTGAACCGGCTTTGGGGTTGAGCTTGCTCAGATGGCCGCTTTCCGTGCCGACATGCGGGTCGATAGACGCTGTGATCATGGCAGGGCCACCGCAGGCCAGCGCGTTTTCCAGCGCACGTGAGAGCGCCTCGTGATCGGTTACGTAATATCCCTTGCCCCCGAAGGCTTCGATGATCTTCTCGTAATGACCATTGGCCTCCAGAACCGTTACACCCGGATCCGTGCCACCGCTGCGGTTGACGTCATCGCCACGATAGATGCCGCCATTATTGAGCACGATCATCACGACGGGCAGACGGTACCGGCAGATCGTTTCGACCTCCATGCCACTGAAGCCAAAAGCGCTGTCACCCTCTATTGCAACGACCGGCTTGCCTGTGGTGATGGCAGCGCCAATGGCATAACCTAGCCCGACGCCCATCGTTCCCCAGCTGCCAGGGTCGAGGCGGCGGCGCGGTTTGTCCATATCAATAACGTTGCGGGTAATATCGAGCGTGTTGGCCCCCTCGTTCACCAGTACGATGTCGCGCCCCTCCAGGCCCGTCTTGATGGTGCCAATCGCTGTGTAGAAATTCATCGGCGTGGTCTTGTTGGCCAGACGTTCGGTCATTTTCTGCGTGTTGGTGTCACGCTTGGCCGCAATCGCAGCCAGCCATTCCGACGGCGCGCAGATTTTCTCCTGCTTCAGTGCGGTGGCCAAGGCCTGCACCGTCAGGCCAAGCTCACCGGCCAGCGGGGCGGCAATAGGGCGATTGCTGTCAAATTCCTCTGGGTTGATGTCGATCTGGATGAAGCGTGCGTCAGGCGACCATTGCGGCGGTTTGCCGTGGCCAAGCATCCAGTTGAGGCGTGCGCCCACCAGCACCACCACATCGGCCTGTCCCAGAACCAGCGAGCGCGCCGTGGCGGCAGAGGCAGGGTGGGTATCGGGCAATAACCCCTTGGCCATCGACATGGGAAGAAACGGGATGGAGGTGCTTTCAACGAGATCTTGTATGGCCCCCTCAGCCAGGGCATAGGCTGCGCCCTTGCCGAGCACGATGAGGGGCTTGCGTGCCTGTTTAAGAAGCGAAACCGCACGGGCGATCGCATCGGGGCAGGGTGGCAGGGCTGATTCCGGAGCCACAACCGTGATCAGGGAGTCCTGGCCCGTTTTTGAATCGAGCGTCTCGCTCAGGACAGCGGCCGGGAGGTCGAGATAGACACCACCCGGTTTTCCTGAAAGCGCGGCACGTATCGCGCGCGCTACCCCGATACCGATATCGGCCGCACGGTTGACGCGATAGGCGGCCTTGGCGAAGGGGCGGGCAGCGGCAAGCTGATCGAGCTCTTCATAATCACCCTGCTGCAGGTCGACGATCGCACGATCGCTGGACCCGCTTATGAGGATCATCGGATAGCCATTGGTCGTGGCATTGGCGAGAGCAGGAAGGGCGTTGAGAAAGCCTGGGGCAGAGGTTGTCAGGCAGAGCCCCGGCTTGCGGGTAAGATAGCCCGAGATCGATGCTGCATGAGCAGCGGGTTGCTCATGTCGGAAACTGATGAAGCGCATCCCCTTCTCCTGGGCGAGGCGCGCAAGATCCGTGATGGGGATGCCAACAACGCCGTAGAGCGTGTTCAGACCGTTGCACTGCAGGGCTTCAATGACAAGGTGAAAGCCGTCCGTGCTGAACGCGAGGGGAGATTGTGCGGGTGCCGATGCGTTGGCGGCCGAAGGGGCGTCTGCCATGACTCATTCCTTTTCCCTGCGTCATTCCGAAAGGCGACGGCGCAGGAAGGGCTTGCTATTCTTTGAGGGGGACAGGGCCGGAATGCCTGCTTCAGGACATTCCGGTGAATCTGTCAGGCGCAGACGATCTTCTTCGAGCGTAGATCGGCAATCTGGTCTGCCGAATAACCGAACTCGGCAAGGATCTCATCCGTATGCTGCCCAAGCAGCGGGGCAGCGGTGATTTCCGGAGTGAAGTCGCTGAACTTGATCGGATTGATGGTCAGGAACGATCCACGTACCGGCTGCTTGACCTCGACAATCGTGCCGGCGTCACGCAGGTCCTTGGACTCGGCAATTTCCTTCATCGACAGAACCGGCGCGCAGGGCACACGGAATTTCGAGAGATGGGCTACGGCCTGGTATTTATCCTTGTCGGCAAGCGAGGCCTCGATGGCAGCGAAGATCTCGAACATGTGGGTCTCACGTGCCTTGGTCGTGCAATAATGCGGGTCGGTGGCCCATTCAGGCTTGCCGATGGCCTCGCATGTCGGCCCCCAGTTCTGCTCCTGCACGGTGCAGTAGATATACGCGTTCTCGTCCGTCTCCCAGCCTTTGCATTTCAGGATCCAGCCTGGCTGGCCGCCACCGCCTGCATTGGCACCGCGCGGCACAGTGTCGCCGAATTTTCCGTCCGGGTATTGCGGGTATTCTTCCAGATAACCCACGCGCTCCAGACGCTGCTGGTCACGCAGCTTGACACGGCACAGATTCAGCACAGAATCCTGCATCGAAACGCTGATTTTCTGGCCTTTTCCGCTGCGCTCGCGGGCAAACAGGGCCGTCAGAACACCGATCAGCAGGTGATTGCCTGTGTTGCTGTCACCGAGCGCCGCGGCCGAAATGAGCGGGCCATTCGAATTGCCGGGGGCCTGACCATCCACATGCGGCGCGCCGTTCCAGTAACCCGTAGTCGAGGCCGAACCGCCGGCGCATTGTGCGACGTTTTCATAGGCACTGATATGCGACCAGGGAGAGGCGTCGCCAAAACCCTTTACCGTGCCGTAAATCAGGCGCGGGTTGAGTTGATGGAGAACGTCCCAGCCGAAGCCCATGCGATCCATGGCGCCAGGGCGGAAATTCTCAAGCAGGATGTCGGCCCATTTGAGGAGCTTCTCGAAAACCTCACGTCCTTCGGGGGTTTTCGTGTTGAGCTCGATCGAGCGCTTGTTGCTGTTCAGCATGGTGAAATACAGCGCGTCGGCATCCGGGATGTCGCGCAGCTGACGGCGGGTCACATCGCCTACGCCGGTTCGCTCAACCTTGATGACATCGGCACCATACCAAGCCAGAAGCTGGGCAGCCGAAGGGACCGATTGCACACCGCCAAAATCGATGACCTTGATTCCGGCAAGCGGCTTTGTGTTGTCTTGTGCAGTGCTCATGAGGGCAACTCCGTTATGATTGTTCTTATCGTTTTTTCGGAAAGCGCTTATCGAACGAATAAGCCCAATATGGGGGCTATGCGGTCGGTGTGAAGTATGTTCCCGAGGCGTGCGCTCACAATAAAACTTGATGCATATTTTTCATTTCTTTGGGAACTAAGATAGTTCTTCATAAATCAGAGAAAATACTTATGGGGAAGGCTTGTTTGTTCAATAATCCGCCAAAGGATTGATGTGCCTCAATGACTGTTGCCCCTCGCCAGGTTAGCGCTCGGTAACCTGAGCAAGCGGAATGATTACCTTGTTCCTCTCCCAGGCAGGATATTCCCCCGAGCCATGCTGTCATTCGGATCAGTCTGGCCGGAAGAGAGAATGAGGTTCTTCCATGGCGCTCAAGCTGCGTGAACTCAATCGGGCGCTGCATGTCGGCACACGTGTCGGGGTAGGAAGCGTACGATCACGCCGTCCTGACTACCTATCGCTTATGCCGCCCTGCAATCACGCCTGCCCGGCAGGGGAGAATATCCAGGGGTGGCTTGCTCTGGCACAAGGCGGCGCCTACGAGGCTGCCTGGCATCTGCTTAAAACGGAAAACCCGTTCCCCGCCATTCACGGTCGTGCCTGTTATCACCCTTGTGAAAACAGCTGTAATCGCGCCGAGATGGATGACGCTGTGGCGATCCATGAGGTCGAGCGGTTTCTGGGTGATATGGCCGCCGAGAAAAACTGGCGGGTCGCCTGTAAGCCTGCCACGGGCAAGAAAGTGCTTGTTGTCGGTTCGGGGCCTGCGGGTCTGTCCTGTGCCTATCATCTGGCAAAGCTGGGGCATCAGGTTGAAATTCGCGAGGCCTCGTCTCATGCGGGCGGCATGCTGGCCTATGGTATTCCGGAGTATCGCCTGCCGATGGATATCCTCGAACGCGAAATGGGTGACGTTCTGTCAATGCCGGGCGTGAGTCTGCACTGCAATGCGCCTGTGACGGATCTCGCTCAGACCATGAAAGAAGGCGCTTTCGATGCTGTCTTTCTGGGCGTTGGCGCGGCGCGCGCCCTGACCATGCCGCTGGCCACCGAGGCGGGATATCAGCCTGTCGAGGCGATCGACCTTCTCCATGCTGTGCGTGAAGGAAAGCGGCCCGAGCTTGGCCGTACTGTGGTGGTGGTTGGTGGCGGCAATGTCGCGATGGATGCCGCCCGTACGGCACGCCGTCTCGGCGCAGAGAAGGTCTTTATGGTCTATCGACGGGACGAGGCCCATATGAGCGCCCTGCCAGAGGAGCGCGAGGCCGCCGAGGCCGAAGGTGTCACCATACGTTATTGCAGCGTCGTCACCTATTATGGACATGATGGTGTCGAGATCGAGCATGTTGAACTCGATCCGCAGACCGGTGCCATACGTCCACCAGCAGATGGCCGCGCGCCGGATAGAGAGAGGCTGGCAGCTGACAGCGTCATTCTGGCGATTGGCCAGCATAGTGACTTCTCGCTCTGCTCTGACATGAGCGATATCGTGCTTGACAAGGGCGAGAGGCTGGAAATCGATCCGTCTTTCATGACGGGCGCACGCGGCGTGTTTGCCGGTGGCGATTGTGTGCGAGGAGCACGCACCATGACCACCGCGACCGGCCACGGCAAGAACGCCGCCCGGGCGATTGATGCCTATCTGCGGGCAGAAAAACCGGTGCCTGACGCGCCGGCCGAGATCGTGACCTTTGACATGCTCCACATGCCGGCCCTGCTGATGGCTGTGCGCGAAGAGGGCGTCGAATTGCCTACGTCGCTTCGCACGGGGTTCGAGGAGATCATTGCGGGGCTGAACGAGACGCAGGCGCGTCATGAGGCGGGGCGCTGCCTGTCATGCGGCAACTGTTTCGAGTGCGACAATTGTTTTGCAGCCTGCTCCGAGCAGGCCATTACCCGGCTGGGTCCGGGCAGGGGCTATGCAGTGGACGAGACCTTGTGCACCGGCTGTGGCGATTGCGCCGGACAATGCCCGAGCCATGCCATCGTGATGACGCCTGAACACAATGATACCGAGTGCGCGGAGGCTGCGGTCACCTTGACGCCGCAGCGCTTCGTGGTGCGCGCCTGAAGGCGGGAAAAGAGAACTAGACGATGAGCCATAACGCAAACACCGCCCCGCAATCCGGCAAGCCCCAACCTGGTGAAATGACCACTCTGGACGGGAATTCTGCTGTTGTTCACGTCGCGTATCGCGTGAACGAGATCTGTGCGATCTACCCTATTACGCCTTCCTCACCTATGGCCGAGACAGCCGATAGCTGGGCCAGTGAAGGGCTGAAAAATCTCTGGGGCAATGTGCCTATCGTGCAGGAAATGCAGGCCGAGGGCGGTGCGGCAGGCTGTGTGCACGGCGCCTTGCAAAGTGGTGCGCTCACAACCACTTTCACGGCCTCGCAGGGTTTGCTGCTGATGATCCCCAATCTGTACAAGATTGCGGGCGAATTGACATCGACCGTGGTGCACGTGGCAGCCCGCGCCCTTGCAGCCGGGGCGTCGTCCATTTTTGGCGATCATCAGGATCTGATGGCCGTTCGCCAGACAGGTTTTGCCCAGCTGGGTGCAGCCTCGGTGCAGGAAGCACATGATCTGGCGATTATCGCCCAGGCCGCTACGCTCGCGTCACGCGTGCCATTCATCCATTTCACGGATGGTTTTCGGACCTCTCACGAATATAATTCGCTGAAACTGGTCCCTGATGACCAGATCCGGTCGATGATCGACGAGACGCTCGTGCACGCGCATCGTGCCCGCGCGCTGACGCCGGATAATCCGTTCATTCGTGGCACCTGGCAGAACCCGGACACGTATTTCCAGACGCGTGAAGCGGTAAACACCTATTATCTGCGCACGCCTTCTCTCGTGCAGTCTGCCATGGACCGCTTTGCAGCACTGACCGGGCGTCAGTACGGGTTGTTCCGTTATGACGGCCCGCAGGATGCGCGCCATGTCATCATCGCGATGGGGTCGGGTGCCGAAGTGGTGCGCGAAACGATGCGATGGATGAACCAACGCGACCCTGAGGAGAAACGGGGGGCCATTCAGGTGCTCCTTTACCGGCCTTTCGACGCTGCAGCCTTTCTTGCAGCGTTGCCGCCGACAGTGGAGCGCATTGCGGTGCTGGATCGCACCAAGGAGCCGGGGGCACCGATGGAGCCGCTTCATGCGGATATCGTGGGTGTATTGGCCGAAGCGGTGGCCACGGGGAAATTTCCTCATATGCCGCGTGTCATTGGCGGGCGTTATGGCCTGTCGTCACGCGATTTCCACCCCGGCATGGTCAAGGCGGTTTATGACGAGCTGGCAAAGCCTGACCCGAGCCCCGTCTTTACGGTCGGTCTCATCGATGATGTGACGAATCTGAGTCTCGAATTCGACGAGGCTATCGATATCGAGCCCGGAAACATAACGCGTTGTCTGTTCTATGGGCTTGGCGCGGATGGCACGGTGGGCGCCAACAAGAACAGCGTTGAGATCATCGGTGAAATCGACGGGCATTATGCTCAGGCCTATTTCGATTATGACTCCCATAAATCGGGCGCAGAGACGGCTTCGCATCTGCGTTTCGGCACCAGCCCCATCAACGCGCCCTATCTGATCCGCCATGCGGATTTTGTCGCATGTCATAAATTCGAGTTCCTGTTTCGGCGTGACATTCTGGGTGCCGCCAATCCGGGGGGTATTTTTCTTCTGAATTCGCCTTTCGGTGCGGACACGGTCTGGGAGCGCCTGCCGCGCAAGGTTCAGGATCAGATCATCGCCAAGAAGTTGCGCTTCTATGTGATCGATGCGTCCAGTGTCGCGCTTGAGATCGGTCTTGGGCCACGCATCAACACCCTGCTGCAAACCTGTTTCTTCCATCTCGCAAAGGTTCTGCCTGAAGCAGAGGCAATCAGCGCCATCAAGGCTTTCATTCGCAAATCCTACGGGGCGAAAGGCGAAAAAATCGTCGCCCTCAACAACAAGGCGGTTGATGCTGCCCTGTCAGCCCTCCATGAGGTATCCGTCCCGGCGCAGGCACAGGGAACGCGCCCGATGCCTGCCATTGTGCCCGCCGAGGCACCGGAATTCGTGCACCGGGTCACAGCAGAGATTATGGCAGGGCGCGGTGAACTGATACCCGTCAGTGCCATGCCGGTTGATGGCACGTTCCCCGGTGGCACGACGCGTTATGAGAAACGCAATATTGCCATCGAAGTCCCTGTATGGGAGCCTGATTCCTGCATCCAGTGTGGGCAGTGCAGCATTGTGTGCCCTCATAGCGTGATACGTGCCAAGACCTATGACGAGGCCCGGCTGGAGGGGGCGCCTACGGGTTTCCGGTCAGCGCCAGTCAATGCCCGTGGTTACCCCGAGACGCGCTACACCCTTCAGCTTTATGTCGAAGACTGCACCGGTTGCGGCGTGTGCGTGGATAATTGCCCCTCAATTGATGCCCAGACCCAGAAACGCGCCATCAACATGACCGAAAAGCTGCCTCTGCTCGACCGTGAGCGGGCCGGTATGAGTTTTTTCGAGACCATTCCGGAAATGGATCGCAATCAGGTCAATCCGACCACAGTAAGAGGCCTACAGTTTTTCGAGCCGCTTTTTGAGTTCAGTGGGGCGTGTGCCGGGTGCGGTGAAACCCCCTATCTCAAGCTTGTTTCGCAGCTTTTCGGCGATCGTCTCCAGATTGCCAATGCGACAGGCTGCTCCGCCATCTTTGCGGGTAATACGCCGGCCCATCCATGGAAGGCGAATGCGCAGGGCCGTGGCGTAGCGTGGTCGAACTCGCTGTTCGAGGACAATGCGGAGTTTGGCCTTGGCTTCAGGCTGGCCATCGACAAGCAGACCGAACTGGCGCGCGATCTGGTTGCGGGCCTGCGTGAGACGATCGGTGGCGATCTTGCTGATGCTTTGCTCGATGCCCCGCAGGAAGATGAATGGGACTATGCCATTCAGCGTGACCGCGTGGCAGCCCTGAAGGGAAAACTCGAGGGTTCTACTGATAAATTGGCGGTCATGCTGCTTTCGGTTGCCGATCACCTTGTCAAACGCTCGGTATGGATCATTGGTGGTGATGGCTGGGCTTATGATATCGGTTATGGCGGCCTCGACCATGTCCTGGCTCAGGATCGGAACGTCAATATTCTGGTGCTGGATACCGAGGTTTATTCCAACACGGGCGGGCAGTCCTCCAAAGCCACGCCTCTTGGTGCCTCGGCAAAATTTGCCGCCTCCGGCAAGCGCGTGCCGCGCAAGGATCTAGGTCTGCAGGCGGTTTCCTACGGTAATGTGTATGTGGCGCAGATCGCCCTTGGGGCTAATCCCGAGCAGGCTCTGACGGCCATACGCAAGGCCGAGGCTCATGACGGTCCGTCGCTGATCATTGCCTATTCGCAGTGCATTGCCCACGGCATCGACATGCGCGACGGCATGAAGCAGCAGGCCAGGGCGGTGGCCAGCGGATACTGGCCGCTCTTCCGTTTCGACCCGGCCATGCGCAAGGAGGGGCTCAACCCGTTCCAGCTCGATTCAACACGCCCGCGTCTGCCGTTCGAGGAATATGCCTATCGCGAACTGCGCTACAAAACCCTGTCGCGAACCAATCCGGAGCAGGCGGAGCACTTGCTGCATCAGGCGCAGGCCGCGGCGCTGGAACGCTATCGCCTGTATGAGGACATGGCCTCACGTGATGGCAGGCGCTTCCTGCCGCACTGGGAGGATGTGCAGTGACCGCACAAACCTGCGCCCCTGAGACCAGACAGACTAACGAACCGGAAGAAGGTCGCGCGATGACGACAGTGCTCACCCCTGCCTCCTGCACGCGCAGAACGATTTTCGACGGGATGATTGCCAGAGCTGCCGGGCTGGGTGCTGTGCCTTATGCGATTGTCTGGCCCTGTGAGGGACATGCCCTTGCCGGCGCCATTGAGGCGGCCCGACATGGCGTGCTGGAGCCGGTTCTTATAGGCGATCCTGCGCTTATCGCCAGTGCAGCGCAGGAGGCTGGGCTTTCGGTGGCATCCTGCCGGATTGTCGAGGCCGAAACACCAGAGCGCGCCGTGCAGGTCGCGATTGGCCTTGTTCATGCAGGCGAGGTCCAGGGCCTCGCCAAGGGCAGTCTGCACACAGACACATTGATGCACGGTGTCGTTGCACAGGAGAGTGGCTTGCGGACATCACGGCGCATGAGCCATGTGTTCATGGTCACGGTAGCGGGGCGCACCGACTCGCTTTTCGTGACCGATGCCGCCATCAATATTACCCCCGACCTCGTAACCAAGCGGCACATTGTGCAGAATGCGATCGACCTGCATCACGGTCTTGGCTATGGCGCACCGCGTGTGGCGATCCTTTCCGCTGTGGAGACCATCAATCCGCGTATTCAGGGAACGCTCGATGCCGCCTGCCTAAGCAAGATGGCCGAACGCGGAGAGATAACGGGAGCAGTGCTCGATGGACCGCTTGCGATGGATGGTGCGGTGGACCCGCAGGCAGCAGCCATCAAGAAGCTGACCTCACCTGTCGCTGGCCGCGCCCAGATCCTCGTTGTACCGGACCTCGAGGCGGGAAACATTGTGGTCAAGGCGCTCAGCTTTCTCGGGCAGGCGAGTTCGGGCGGTATCGTGCTTGGTGCCAAGGTGCCTATCCTGCTGACCAGCCGGGCCGATACCATCGAGGCAAGGCTCGATTCAGCCGCTCTTTGCGCGCTTTATGCGCGACATCTCAAAAGTCTGTCTGTTGCCTGAAGCCGCTGGGCTACTGGCGGCACGGCGTGCGTGTTCGGTCAGCGTGCATCATCGCTCTCTCGTTGCTCTGCGATGATCCGTGCCAGCGAGAGTCCATTATCGGACAGAAGTGTAGCTTGACGGTAGGACGCGCCACCATGTTCATCGGTCACGATGACGGTCGCGACGAAACTGTAAGCGTGCCTCTGCTCACCGCTCGCGGCAGGCAGGGCGGGGAGGTTCGCGCGGGCCAGCGCCTGTCGGGTGACAGGATCGGAAATGGGGGCGTGAAGTTCCTCCGGCTGGACGATCGAAAGATGCTGCCTCGCGCGAGTCAGGAGCAAAGGTGTCATGCCGGGCAAGAGCGTCAGTTCATCCAGCGACTGGAACGGGGCATGGGGCGGCAGATAGCGTAACCCAAGGGCAAGAAAGCGCTGTCGCTCATTCGGGTCCTGCGCCTGGGCCTGCCGACGCCATGAAACCATCTCCCGGGCGATCATTGCCGCCTGATCGGGCGTTGCACCGCATTCCACGAATAGCGCAGCGAGAAGTGGCAGGGGGGCAGTATTCGGGTTGATCGTAGCGGCCTGACTTGTGAGGCTTATACTGAGCTTCAGACCATCAATCCGGCTGACATGCGGTGTGCCATCGAGTGGCCAGCGTGTGGCGATTGGCCCGCTTTCGTGAAAGACTGCGCTGGCGATACCGCCCTCAGCGAGTGTCTCCATACGGGCCGTGTCGCGCAGCAGCCGTGTTTCACGCAAGGCCGAGCCTGCACTGGCGATCGTCATGGCCGTCAGCAGTGAGAGCCCCGCCAGCGCCCAGAGCACGATCAAGAGCGCGAAACCGCGCTCCTGTCTTTCCCGTGCTGGCTGCCTTGTGTTCACCGATCCAGACCGAGTTTCTCGCGCAGGCGTTTTTGCGGGTCGGCGCTGCCAGTTGTGTGCATCGACTTCATCTCGTCTGGCACATCGGCAGCATTGGGGTGGGTGTCGCGCAGGTCTTCCATCAGGTTCACCGCATCGCGCTGGTCATGGATGACATGGGGTGTGATCAGGATCAGCAATTCGGTGCGTTGACGACTATTGTTTTGGCTTCCCGCCAGAAAGCCCAGAACCGGGATGTTCTTGAGCCAGGGGATACCGCTATTGGCGCGGGATGAGTTCTCGGTGATGAGCCCGGCAAGCCCCACTGTCTGCCCGTCCTGCACGACCACACGCGAATTGACCGAACGATCATTGAAAGTGGGATTGGCCGCGCTGCTGGTGTTGCTGGCTGCATTGGAACTGACAGAGCTCACCTCCTGTGACACATCCAGCGTGACAAGGCCGCTCTGGCTGACATGGGGGGTCACCTCCATGATCACGCCGGTAGGCTGATAGGTGAACTGGTTATAGACGGAGGTCCCGATTGTGCTGGATTGCGAGCCGATCTGCACGGGTACCAGCTGCCCGACCTGAAGCCGTGCTGCCCTGTTATCCAGCACCATGAGTTGAGGCGAGGACAGCACATGCACCGTGGTCACATTTTGCAGGGCATCGATAGCAAATGGAGCACCGCCACCACTTGCCCCGCCAATGATGAAGCCGGGCAGGGTGTGGCTGAAAGCGGCTGTAGCGAGTGTGCCGGCCGTGATGGTCTGGCTGTTGGTGCTCAGCACGCCATTGATGCCGCCAGATTTGAAGAAGAACTGCGTGCCGTATTGCAGGGCGTCATTGAGCTGCACCTCGGCCACAACAGCGTCGATACGCACCTGAAGCGGCATGACGTCGATACGGCGCAGCATCTGCTCGATCGTATCGCTTTCCTGATCCGTGGCATGAACCAGAATGGCGTTATGCTGGGCATTCGAGAGGATACGCAGTGTGTCGGTATTGTGGTCTCCGCCGCCTGAGCTGTCGAGCCCACCCAGAAGCGGGTTGTTGAGAGACGCATTGCCGCCAGCCTGACCTGCAGGGGCTGCCGTGTTCTGCCCTGTCTGGCCAAAAGTGTTCGTGCCGGTGCCCCCC
>NZ_AYXS01000022.1:0-18655 GCF_000505765.1 Asaia sp. SF2.1
GCTAGCCAATGGCGCCAGCATTGCCGATATTACGCGCAGCATTGCTTACGCCTGGGAGGGAAAGAATGCCGTCCAGGCCGTGTATGCGCGTACGGCTGGCATTCAGAACCCCGAGCAGTTTCAGTATGACTGCTATCAGGGAGCGCTAGCCAATGGCGCCAGCATTGCCGATATTACGCGCAGCATTGCTTACGCCTGGGAGGGTAAACAGGCGATAGACAGGCTCTATGGAGATGTTCTGGGGCGTGCTGTGGACCCGAGTGGGATGCAAACCAATCAGGCCCAGCTGGCTAATAATCAGAGTCTGACCGATCTCCGCTACGCAATTGCCCATAGCGCTGCTGAGGCGGACAGCCTCAAAAGTGCCGGGATTTTCTTGTTCGGGGCAAGCCAGACGATCACCACATCGGCATGGCTCGCGACGCAGCAAGATGCCATTGGTTCGGGTCAGGCAACCTATGAAAGCACCCTTGTCAGCGCGCAGCTTGCTCCTGCGGGCGTGCAAACGCTTCAGTCGATCTATCAGGACTGGGGGCAGGGTTTGCCGACCGATATCCAGTTAAAGAGCATGGCAACCGCCATGTATCATCTGAATATCGCGTGGAACCAGGTTCAGAATCAGAGCGCTGACCAGCTTGCTGCAGAAGCCGCCACCTATCACGCGATTGACGGCACGGCCTCCTATGGCCGCATGGTAGAAAACGTGTCCTATTCGGCAGACCAGGCCACGGCCCTCCTGGCAAGTGCCCTGACCAACCCCATGATGAACGAGGCAGCGTCCGCCGCCGAGTTCAGACGCGTGATCTCGATGGGGGGTGCTCTGCTTTTTGAAACCGTGATCGATCAACAGGATGTGCTGAACAATATCGACACGATCCAGAAGCAGAAGGAGCCCGATCCTTGCGATCCGGTGATTTTCAAACCTGCGCATGCTATCCTCGGGAAGAATGGCAGTTTGACGGTCAGTAACAGCGAGATCGGCGCGGCCAATGCAGTACCGGGCCGCCAGATGGCTGGAGTTTCGACCGCACAGTGGTCGAGTGGCGTGCAATGGACATCACAAGGCAATGGTATCAAGGCGCAGGGCAATCCATTCGAGGTCTGGGACGCTCAGCGCCTTAAGAAAGAAGGCTATGAATGGCTGGCGGATTACCGATCGGACCGCAACAACTGGAAAGCCTTTGATGAGTGGAACAGGGACACCGCGACCGCGGTCAGTGACAAGACCATGGATCTGAAGGGCACGACCTATCAGAACATGACCCGGCTTCAGGGACGTATTCTCGCCAATGTCCAGGCCATGATCCGCTATGACACCGATGGTGGGCCGTATCGTTACCCGGACCGTCCCGCTGGAACGAGCTTGAGGTTTACCAAGACTGACATCCAAAACTATGTTCTCGATCTGGGAGTGCCAGCAGAGCCGAACAACGATCAATGGCGCGCGATCTGTCAGGCCCTGAAACTTGCCAAGATCCGCGTTGCCGCTGACTCTGCCGACAGTAAAACCGTTGAATTCAGGATTGCAGACATCGCATGAGCACCGTGATCCCCTCTTGGCAGATCCCCACCCGTCGTGCCCAGGTCATCCGCACCAGAAAATATGTAGCCGTGATTTGCGAGGAACGTTGGAGCGGGTGTCACTTCTCTCGCTCCGGCTGGTCCACCTTCATTCCCCGCAAACAGGCCACGACGGATTGGATCGGAGAGAACCTTAAAAAGGCTCTGTATAGCAGCGAGGATTTCGGGGCTTACTTGCCTCGGCCGATCCCCAGTGAAATTTCAAAGCCCGCATATGACGAATCAGACTGGAAGTCGCATGAGTTCTGGTTGCGCATCCAGCAGGAATTTGGCTTCAAGGATATTCTGACCGCCATGTCCAAATCAGCTGGTATCTATATTGACTGGCCCGAAGACCAGGGGGATCAGGTACGGATCGTCGCAACGCGTGGTCGTGGTGGTGGCTTTTCCGCCTGGGGTACCAATGAGAATTTCGGCAAGGTCTTTCACGCCTCGATCAATTTGAGCGATCTCGAATTCGGCGAAGTGGCCGTGCAGGCTCTGGATCGTTGCCAGCCGAATTACGCCTGAACGGTACAGGCTTCAGGCAAGGACGAGGATAGCTGATGGAGGTCTTGCTTCCGGCCGGCACATGACGGGCGCGATGTGGCAGATGGTGAAGGAAGACGGCTGGGCATGTGCTTGAGCGGGCTGGCTTCGCCATTAGCTCCTGAGCCGAGCGAACATCATTCTGATACGATTGCGCCGCCGGGGCGCAGGGCTTGATCTTTTCTCCCTCCAGCCCGTTCCCTGCTCAGTCAGTAAGGCGCTGCGTGGCCATAAGCCATTTTGCCGCACACCAATCATCTGGCAGAGTCGCTGCGCGTGTACGACCGCTGCTCTTGCCTGCCATCGTGCAGAACTTGATCGGACGGCCGTTTCGATCCGTAACTGCGTGTTGACCGGTATGCACGCCCTTTCTTGCTTGCCCCAACAGGCGTCCCGAACCCGCCTGATCCGCAGGCACGATGACGCACTCCATAGCGTGAAACACCCGGCATCGAGCATGATCATCTGATGATCCAACCCCAGAGTGGACAGGTCGCTTCGTATCCGTGCAAAGAACCTCGTAGCACCGTAACGCTTCCAGCGCTTGTCGGGCGCCTTGGTCGGCCCATAAGCCTGCGGAAAAGCGTTATCGCAGCGCGTGTTGCGATCGATAAGAGTCATCCTGCTCAGCGTGCACCGATCATTGATGTGCAGCACTCGGTGGCTTCTTGGCACAAGCGGTTCAAGGCGCACGCTCCACTCATCTGTCAGCCATGCCAGTTCATCCAACTCGCGCCTCTTCGCATAGCGTGAGTCAGATCCTCTTCCCTCGATCGTTGAGTCCTGAACCCGGGTCAGTGCGAATTCGTAGTACCGCGGCGCTCTCGAAAACCCGCTCTCATGCCTTGGCGAATGGCTGACTTTAGAGGCAAGTTGCGGTAGGGAGACCCCCATGAGCGTATCGATTACCATGGGTCGTGGCCGCGACGGCGCGGATGTCCAGCTGGACCTGACTGAACTTCTCGCAACCCGCCTGCTGGTGCAGGGCAATTCGGGTTCGGGAAAGTCGCATCTGCTGCGCCGTCTGCTTGAACAGACGGCAACGCTTGTCCAGCAGGTCATCGTCGATCCGGAGGGTGATTTCGTGACACTGGCCGATAAATACGGCCACCTCGTGATTGATGCATCGGAACAGACAGAGGCCACACTCCGCGCTGCTGGTGAGCGCGCGCGGGCCCACAGGGCCTCGGTGGTGCTCAATCTGGAATCGGTCGAGGCAGAAATGCAGCTTCGGGCGGCAGGGTCGTTCCTCAACGGCATGTTCGAGGCACCGCGCGCGCACTGGTATCCGGTGCTGGTGGTCGTGGATGAGGCGCAGCTTTTCGCCCCTGTCGCGAGTGGTGATACCTCCGATGAGGCGCGGCGTCTGTCCCTTGGGGCAATGACCAACCTCATGTGTCGTGGGCGAAAGCGTGGTCTGGCCGGGGTGATCGCGACGCAGCGTCTGGCGAAGCTCGCCAAGAACGTGGCGGCCGAGGCCTCCAATTTCCTGATGGGCCGTACCTTCCTCGATATCGACATGCTTCGCGCGGCCGATCTCCTGGGGATGGAGCGCCGCACGGCAGAGGGGTTTCGTGATCTGGCGCGCGGCCAGTTCATGGCGCTCGGCCCCGCGCTGAGCCGCAGGCCGCTCATGGTCACGATCGGCACGGTCGAGACGGCCAGCCACGCGACGGGGCCGGTCCTGACCCCGTTCGAGGCACGTCCCGCCGAGGATAATTACAGCCTCATTCTCGAACCTGTTGTGGAAGCGACGCCCCGCCCGCGTGAGCGGCGTACGCCCGCGCCCGATCTGCTGGCGCAGCTCGACGCTTATTCGGCCGCAGCGCCGGTCGAGGAGGTCGCGCCGGAAATCGATGCTGCGCCGGAACTGCTCTGGCGTCTGGTCGAGGCGGTGATTGCCGAGACGGATTCGGCCTATCGCCCGCTGGCCACGCTCTATCAGGATTTCCAGCTGCGCGCCCGCATCGAGCGGCTCAACCGCAATGTGCTGGATCTCGGCGCGTTCCGCCTGCTGCTTGCGAGTGTGCGCTCGGGGGCGAGCTTCGAGCAGGCGCAGGAGGAGAGTTGGCAGCAGGCGCTCGATATAGCCCGGGCCGTGCCTGAAGATGTGCAGGGTGTCGTGCTGCTTCTGGCACGTGCCGCCCTGGACGGGTCGCCGTGCCCCGGTGATGAGGCCATAGCCGAGGCCTATGGCACGCATTCGCTCGGCAGGGCGCGTCGGCAGCTTGCCTATCTGGAGGAACGCCAGATCATCGTGGTGCAGGACATGCCAGTGGGCCGGCGCGTCGCTTTCATCGGGCATGGCTGGCAGACCGGCTGAGGGCGTAACAGCAGGGCACCGCCCCATCGGGTGCGGGATGCCAGTGTGACGAGACGAGGGAAGCGTCCCGCGTCGGATGACAAAATCGTATTCCACCTCAGCGGGCGCGGGCTGCAACCGTGCGGTGCACGGTATCGTTTGATCAGGGAACCCGATTTGTAACCGGCCCTGAAAGGTTCTGGATAAAATTATGACAAACGATGAACTGATCGCCCTCGTAGCCCTTAATGGTGCGGATGCAACCTACGATGCCCGTCTCTCCGGCTACGACATCACCGTGCCGGTGCATATCCAGGGGGACGACGGGCACTACATCATCAAGCATCTCGTCAAGCCCATGTATTTCTCGGGTGCGATGATCATCGACGTCAAACTTCTGGACTCCGACGCGCCTCGCCACGAGTGATCGCGGGGTCTTTTGCACGGGGAGCCGTATGGCCGAAGAACACAGAAAGGTGCTGCCAGGCGCACTGGCAGCCCTTGGCATCGTTTTTGGTGATATCGGCACCAGCCCACTTTATACCCTCCAGACCGTCCTGAACGACACGGGCTCGACCGACCGGGCTACCTTGCTCGGTGGGTTCTCCCTGCTTGTCTGGACGATGATCATGGTGGTTGCCGTCAAATACGCGACCGTGGTCATGCGGGCAGATAACCGGGGGGAGGGCGGTATCCTCGCCCTGTTCTCGCTCGTTGGCGGCTCGTTCGGCAAACATTGGTATGCACGCAGCACGTTGCTCGCCGCAGCCGGGCTGTTCGGCGCAGCGCTGCTTTATGGTGACGGCGCCATTACCCCGGCCATTTCGGTGCTCAGCGCCATCGAGGGCATTGGCGTTGTCACGAAGTCGCTCCAGCCCTACATCCTGCCCATCGCCACCGTCATTCTTTTTGGCATCTTCGCCATACAGCCACTGGGTACGGCGCGTATCAGTGCCGTGTTCGGCCCCATCATGCTGGTCTGGTTTCTGGCCCTTGGTGGGATCGGCCTCTTCTCCCTGCTGCATGATCCTTCCGTGCTGGTGGGGCTCAACCCCCTTTACGGTTTGCGGTTCCTGTACGAGCACGGCGCGAACAGCCTGATCATCCTGGGGGCGGTTTTTCTCTCGGTGACGGGTGCTGAAGCGCTCTATGCCGATATGAGCCATGTGGGCCGGCCCAGTGTACGCCTTGCCCTTGCGGTGATCGTGCTGCCTATGCTGGTGCTGAGCTATGCCGGGCAAACGGCTTTTCTGGTCAGCCATCCGCAGGTTAAGGACAATCCGTTCTTTGCTTCCATGCCGCATGGTCTTGTGCTGCCCATGGTCATTCTGGCGACTTTCGCCACGATCATCGCCAGCCAGGCCATCATCACCGGCGCCTTCACGCTCACGCGCCAGGCCATGCAGCTTGGCTGGTTCCCGAGCCTCAACATCCGCCAGACCTCGGATGAGGAATACGGGCAGATCTACGTGTCTGTGGTGAACTGGGCGCTGATGATCGTCACACTGCTCATCGCGCTCAGCTTCAAAAGTTCGGATGCCCTGTCCGGTGCCTATGGCACGGCGGTGTCCACCACCATGCTCATGACGACCCTGCTTATTTTCGATGTCATGCGTGAACGCTGGTCATGGCCACTCTGGAAGGCCCTGCCGATCGCGCTGTGCTTCTCGGTGGTCGACGTTGCGTTCTTCGTTGCCAATCTGCTCAAGATCGACAAGGGTGGCTATGTGCCCCTGCTGATCGGCCTGTTCATCTATGTGATCATGACCACCTGGCGCCGCGGTATCACCCTCCTGCGTGCTGGCCTTGCTCCTTTGGGTGAGCGTTCAGACAAGGTGCTGCAGAAGCTGCGTGACGGTGAGCTGATCCGCACACCCGGCGCTGCGGTGTTCCTCTCGCGCTATGAGACGGCTCTGCCACCTATCGTGATGCGCCACGTTGCCGATTTCCATTGCCTGCCCGAACACGTCGTCATCCTGAATGTGAAATTCGATACGGTGCCCCGCGTGCCTGCCGATGAGCGCATGTCGGTCAAGGATGTCGGCCACGGTATCTGGACCGTGAATGTCAGCTTTGGCTTCGTGGAAATACCGAACCTCTACTATGTGCTGGGTCAGGCCAAGGAGGCGGGCTGCGGTCTCGATCTCGAGACGGTCGTTTTCTTTGCGGGCGATGACGATGTGGTGCCTGACCTCAAGACACCCAAAATGGTCTCGCCGCGTCGTATCCTTTTCGGCTTTCTCTATCGCAACGCTGTGCGGGCCTCTGATCGCTTCACCCTGCCGCGCGAACGACTAATCGAGATTGGCCATCAGGTCGAGATCTGACCTGACATGTTTGCGACCCTTCAGTGATGAAGGGCGTTACGCTCACCTCGCCCCGATGTCAGTAATGCGACGGGGCCAGACTGGAAGGAATTATACCATGCGTCATCTTCTCGGCCGCACGCTCATGGCAGCAAGCCTCATCATCACGCTTCCGCAGGCTATGGCCGAGCCGGGTGGCTGCCTGAAATACGGCGCGGCGGGTGCCGTAGGCGGCCATCTGGTCAATCACGGCGTGTTGGGTGCTGTGGGCGGATGCGCGACGGGAATGTATCGCCGTCATGAATACCGCAAGGAAGCCAAGGAGAAGGCAGCGGCTTATGACAAGGAGCATCCGGGCGCCAAGGGCAGCTATGAGGAGAAGGCTACGGCTTACGATGTCGAACACTCGACGCAGCCGGGAAAATCCGCCCCGTCTGACGCCCCGCCGCCGAAGAACTGAAGCCGCCTCCAGCGAACCCGGCCGATGAGAGTCCCGTTGCCATCGAGGTAGTCCTTTCATCGACTGCGCGTCGGCTACCAAGGTATCAACTGGTACCAGAAGGCTCGTCCCACTGAGGAGCATGACGTCCCGGAGGGAAAAGCTGAACACCACGAAATCCGAGACCCCGGCAAGGCATCATCTTCTGATGCGCTGCCGGGGTTTTTTGTGGGCGCATCTCGAACATCAGGCGACAAACGCTAATTAATCGGTAACCTTAAAGTAACGCATTGTATCTTGTGTCAAACTATGACAATCAGGCCTTAATATCCCAGTTTCGCGGATCAGCACGCCCGTCATGTCTGTCACACTGCCTATTCGTCCCCCTGCGGCACAGCAGCCTCTTTCGCGCATCGGCATTGTCCTGCGTGACTTCCGTCTCGGCGGTAGTGAGCGCGTGGCCATCGGCCTTGCCAATTTCTGGGCCTCCTGCGGCCTTGAGGTTGTCATCATGGCCGGGCGGGGGACCGGACCGTTGCGTGCACTCGTTGCGAGGGGCGTTGCGATCGTGGATTTCGCCATTACAGCACGGCTGAATGATACGGCTCTGGTCTGGATGCTCGCATGGCGGGCCCGGCATCGTGCGGCCGGCTTTGCCTTCGACGCTATCTACGTACCGGGGAACAGCCATTGGCCGGTCGTGCCCCTTTTGGCCACACTGACGCGCGAAAAGCGTCCGTTGATTCTTGCGCAGGTCAGTTCACCTGTCTGCCGCGAAGGCCGCTCTCCTGCGGCGCAGTCGCGCTACGACCGTCGCATGCGTACTCTGTTACGCCACGCTGATCGGGTCACAACGCTCAGTCATGATCTGGCGCAGCAGACGCGTGAAATCCTGAGAGGAACACCGGTCGATGTAGTCCCGCTTCCGGCGCTGTGGGATGAGGCCCCCCCGTCACCGGTGCCGGCGGACAGCGAGACCATTCTGGCGGCCGGGCGTCTTACTGCCATCAAGGGATTTGACGGCCTGATACGGGCTTTTCGCCTCGTGCTCGTGCGCCACCCCCAGGCAAAGCTGGTGATCTGCGGTGAGGGTGAAGCGCGCGCCGAGCTGGAAACCCTCATTGAGCAACTCGACCTGTCAGACCGGGTGTCGCTCTGCGGCTATGTGCCCTCCATACGGGAAGCCCTTGAGAAATCGCGGGTTTTCGCCCTGACGTCTCATTGCGAGAGCTTTGGCGCGGTGCTGATTGAGGCTCTGGCTGCCGGACGTCAGGTTGTCGCGACAGACTGCTCACCCGCGGTGGGCACATTCATCACGAGCCGTTCTGCGGGGCGGATCGTACCCACGCGTGACGAAGGGGCGCTGGCCAATGCTCTGGCCGATGTGCTGGACGAGGCACCGACCCTGCCCGCGGACCTGACCCCTCTGGTGGATCGCTTTCATGTCTCGCATGGGGGGCGGCTTTTCCTCACGCTCATGCAGCCGCGACAGGCGATCAGTCCGGGGCTGGCAGGGCAGGGCTTTGACAAAACGGCCCGCGCGTAATCTGTTGCCTGATCATGGGTTCTGAACAACGCTCGGCGCTGCACCGCATCTTCAGCAATACCGGCTTTCTGGTTTCCAGCCGCATCATCAATGCGCTGTGCAGTTTTGCCTATGTGGCATGGGCTGCGCACACGCTGGGCCTGAAAACCTTTGGTGTGCTGCTTCTGATCACCACCTTCGTCATGCTCGTTTCAGACATGACGCATCTTCAGTCATGGCAAACGCTGCTGCATTATGGCGCTGCGTCATATGAGGCAAGGGATCGCAGGCGTTTCATGCCCATACTGGGCTATTGCATGCGCTCGGATATGCTCAGCGGTCTGGCGGGGCTGGTTGGCGGTCTGATTGTGATTGCCGTCGCGGGCACGCATTTTCTGGGCTGGTCGGACGCGGTCAAGCGTGATGCCTCATGGATGATGCTCACGATCGCCTTCATGAATACGGGGTGGTCCACGGGGCTGATCCGGCTGAGCAACCGTTTCGGTCTGGCAGCCCTGTTCGATTTCGTTTCGACCTGTGTTCGTACGATCGGTTATCTGATCGGCTATCTGCTGCACGCTTCGCTGGAGTTCTTCCTGTTCGTCTGGTTCCTGCATCAGGCAGCTTTATTCGTCGTGACCAGCCTCGGTGGGTTTATCCTTCTGCGCCGTCATATGGGGCGGGATATCGGGTTCTTCTCCTGCCTTTTCTGTGCCGCGGATATTGTTGGTATCTGGGGGTTCACCATCAGGGTCAGCGTCAATCAGATCCTTGACGCTGTGTTCCGTCAGGGTGGTACGCTCATCATCGGTGCCGTGCTCGGCGCGCGTGATGTCGCGATTTATCGCGTGACCAAGCAGATATGCGATGGTCTTGCCAAACCGGCCCAGATGATGATCCCAAGCCTGTACCCGGAATTCGTGCGGTTTCGCGACAGCCAGAACTGGCAGGCCTTGCGCCATGTCACGCGACGCCTGGCACTGGTGATTATCGGGTTTTCGATATTGGCAGTGCTTGTGGCGCTGTTCGGGGGCAAGGCGATCCTGCATCTGATGCTGCATGACAGTTTTGCCCATGAGCGCCTCATCATTCTTCTCATGGTATGCAGCGCCCTGCTTGAGGTGTGCATCATTCCGCTTGAGACATTGCTGACCGTTATGGGGCGGCTTGCGATCATCCTGAAATATCGGCTCGCCGTCATGGTGCTCTATTTTGTCGTGCTGGCGGGCCTCATGTCAGTCATCGGTGTGACAGGGGCGGCTCTGGCCAGCGTGGCGTGCTCAGTGATGATTTTCGCCCTCTGCCTGTTCCTTGCCGCGCGCTGGATCTCTCCGCGCTGGGCTGAACGTTACGGCGTGGTCTGAGGGAGCCGTTACCTGAGCGCTCGGCAGATCCGTGACGGGTTTACCGAGGGGCTTTGGAACGCTGGAGCGCGTCTACAGTTGAGTGTCTTATACCCCCCAACCGCTATCGACAGTATTCCCCCGACCGGTCCAGTGCCAGAAACAGCAGAGCAGCGATGCCAAGGCACACAGGGGTGACCGACGCGCCGCCATATTCGTGTCCCCCTGCGATATCGCGCACGATGCCGAATGCCCAGTGATGATCGGGGAAGACGAATAATCCGACATGCGAGGGCCAGAAGCAGCGCATCAGCCCAACCGACATAAAGGCAAGGCACATCAACCAGGAGAGCAGCCGTGTTGCGTGCAGATCGGGGCGCGATCTCGCGATGGTAGATTGCACGATTTTCTCCTCCCTTCATGCGTTCTATCCGGGGTGTCAGCAGCGGTCGGGAAACTTGCCAGCGGATGTTCGGAACATCTCGCAGGGGCGACCGTTCACGCAAGATGTTTCTTCATCGCGATAATCTGGCAGCCATGAAGAGATCACCCGGTACTGCCGATCAAACCGCTGGAGAAAGGCAATGTCGCGTGAACGACCATGACTGTTTTTCTCAAGCACTTGGCAGGTCAAGGGCGATAATCTAATGGCCGGCAACAATAATTGATCGATCAATTCATTTATTAATATAATTATGGTGGTAGTGAAGACGTGAAAGAGGCACAGGCGGACAGGGCGCCGGCAGAGACCGGGTCGATGCGGGGTCCTTCGGCCAGCAGCCGGGCCGGGCTGGATGCAACCAATTTTTTCCTGGCCGACGTTCAGGACGGCGTCGGTCCGTACCTGACCGTCTATCTCGCCAGTGCGCGACACTGGCAGGCGGGGCCGATTGGCGTTGCCATGGCCATGACAGGGCTCGCCACGGCGCTTTGCCAGATCCCTGCGGGGTTGATGGTGGACTCGATCCGCTACAAACGTGCCCTTGTGGCAATTTCTGCGGTGATCACGGCCCTGAGCTGCATCCTGATCATCGCGGTACCCGGCATGGCCCCTGTTCTGGCAGCGCAGATCATGATGGGAGCGGCTGCCGCGGTCATACCGCCAGCGCTTGCTGCCATTTCACTGGGGCTTGTGGGGCGTCGCCGCTTGCCCGGTCGTATCAGTCGCAACCAGGGTATCAACCATTTCGGTTCCTTCGCCTCAGCGGCGCTGGCCGGGCTCTGCGGGCAATACTGGGGACTTAACTGGATTTTCTATCTGGTTTGCGGCTCTGCTCTGGCCAGTGCTCTGGCGCTCTTACTCATACGACCGGGTGAGATTGACCAGAAGGTTGCGCGTGGCAGTGAGGATGACTCGAATGAACCGCCTGTCTCCATCGGCTCTCTCGTAAGCCAACGTCCCGTCTGGGTGTTTCTTTGCTCCATCGTGCTGTTTCACCTGGGCAATGCCGCCATGCTGCCTTTTGCCGGTCAGGTCATGGCCAAAAGCCATCCGGGTTCCGAAACCGTTACGTTGAGCGCCTGCGTGATCGTCGCTCAGTTCGTGATGATGCTCGTGGCCTGGGGGGTCGGGCGCGCAATGGCGCGAGGCATCGGGCGTAAGCCCATCTTCCTGCTCGCTTATGCCATCCTGCCGATACGCGGCTTGCTGTTCACGTGGTTCGACGCGCCGGGGGCCATCATTGCCATTCAGGTGCTGGATGGTATCGCGGCCGGTATCTTCGGCGTGATCGCCATCATCATCGCGGCTGATCTGACGCATGGAACGGGGCGGTTCAACTTCCTCCAGGGCATGGTGGCGCTGAGCGTCGGCATCGGTGGTGGGCTGAGCAATCTGATTGGCGGATACATCGTGCAGCTCGAAGGTTATCACGCCGGCTTTCTCTCCCTCACGGTCATTGCTGTAATGGCGCTGGTATTTTTCCTGACGCTCATGCCCGAAACACGTGACCCGGATGAGCAGGGCGTCCCTGCTGCCGTGGCAGCCTGAGGAACAACCGCCATGGAGGCGCTTATCCTGTGGGGGGCCTGTCTTTTCGCTGTAGCGGGATTACTGCTGCGGCCGTGGCAATTGCCCGAGGCGCTCTGGACGTCACTCGCCGCCATAACCCTGCCGCTTGCAGGGGTTATTGCCTGGCCAGATGTTGGCCGGGCAATCGCCTCGGGCAAGGAAGTGTATCTGTTCCTGCTGGGCATGATGCTGCTGAGCGAAGTGGCACGGCAGGAAAAGCTGTTCGACTGGCTGGCGGCCTTTGCGCTGAGCCGGGCGCGCAGTTCCGGGCAAAGGCTGTTCCTGATCATTTTTGCTGTCGCAATCGTCACAACGGCCTTTCTCTCCAATGATGCCACGATCATCCTGCTGACACCGCCCGTCATTGCGGTCGCCAGCAAGGCCAGGATCGATCCTTATCCCTCGCTCTTGGCCTGCGCCGTTGTCGCCAATGCGGCGAGCTTTCTGCTGCCGATCAGCAATCCGGCCAATCTCGTGCTTTACGGAGGAGCACCCCCCGGCCTCGTGCCCTGGCTGGGGCGTTTCCTCGTGCCATCCTGTATGGCGATCGGGATCAGCTTTGTGATGCTTTTCTGGATGATGCGACAAAGGATCAAGGTGGAGTTCGACCAGTCGGAGCCGTTGCCGGAGCTGGATGCGACGGCGCGTTTCAGTGCGCTGGCCCTGTTTGTCATCACGCTGCTGCTGACCCTCGTTTCGTTCATGCATGGTTCGCTGGGCTGGGCCACAGCCGCGGGAGGCGTGGCGCTTTATGCCGTGATAACGTTGCGCCGCCGCCAGTCTCCTCTGCCCGGGCTCAACGAAATTTCCTGGTCGGTTTTTCCGCTGGTCGCCAGTCTCTTTGTGCTTGTCGCAGCCGTTGAGCAGAGTGGTGTTATCGCCTCGCTTGTCCGGTTCATCCTCGCCTGTGGTCACGGCACCGAGGCCGTCATGGTAACGGGCTTTGGCATGGCCATTCTGAGCAATATCATCAACAACCTGCCTTCGGGCCTGATGGCCGCCCAGCTTTCCCCGATGCTCTCATCCCATGGGAGCGCCTTTCAGGATGCGTTGTTGATTGGTGTGGATCTAGGGCCGAACATGACGCTGAGCGGCTCTCTGGCAACGGTGCTCTGGTTGATTATCCTGCGCAAGCACGATCTCGAAATGAGCTATGGACGCTTCATGCGCTTTGGCATGGCGCTGACCGTACCCGCCCTGATTGCCGCTTTGCTTGTTCTGATGATCTGAGCGCAGGTGTTTCACCCCCGATAGCGTGAGAGGCGGATTGTATCGTTGGATGTCATCTGGAAGACTGGGGGCTTCCTGACCGATACGAGGCTGCTTTTCGCATGGCTGAACTTCCGCAACCGTCCGCTTCCATCGCCACATCCGTTTTCGAGACACGCGATGCCCGCCATGAGGCGGGGCAGGGCCTGCGAAAAACCGTGCCCCGCAGCGCCCACGCCGCATGGGAGCCGCCTTCAAATCGGGTCGATCCGGTCGATCTGCTTGTCAGGCAGGGTGAGAGCCGTATCCAGAACCTGCTGCCAATCCGTTATGAACGTATGCGTGCGTCTCCGTTTGCCTTCATGCGAGGGAGCGCCATCGTCATGGCCTCCGATCTGGCCCATACCGTCGCCAGCGGGCCGTATGTGCAAAGCTGTGGTGACTGCCATATGGCCAATTTTGGGGCCTATGCCTCGGCTGATGGTATAGCCGTTTTTGACATCAATGATTTTGATGAGACCTGTCCTGCCCCGTTCGAATGGGACATCAAGCGTCTTGCAACGTCGCTGGTTCTTGCAAGCGGGGAGGCTGGGGCGGCTGACAGGCAGGCGCGGCATAATGCTTTTCTGGCGGCGCGGACCTATCAGGATGAGATGGCCCGTCTTGCGCCAATGAGCCCGCTGGAAATCTGGTCCGACCGGATCGATCTTGCAGCCGCCATAGCCGATTTCTCCGACAAGCATACACGCAAGGGCGTGCGTGAGCGTCTGGAAGCGCGGCTTGAGAGCGCGCGTAACCACTTCGGTCTGGTCTCATTCGACAAGAACACACCCAGCCTGCGTGTCAAACCGCCGCTGGTGGTGCGTCTGCCCGACGAGGACGAGACCATCCACCAGGCCTTCGCGTGTTACATCGCCACCCAGCCCCCTGAACGCGCTGTGCTGCTGTCGCGCTACCGGCTGAAGGATGTGCTGTTCAAGGTTGTAGGGGTGGGGAGTGTCGGCACTTATTGCGCGATTGGGCTGTTTGCCACGGCCGATGGCGAAACCCTGCTGCTGCAGATCAAGGAGGCGCAGGAATCGGTGCTCGCAGCTTATTGCGGGGGGCCTCACTACGACAATCAGGGGCAACGCGTGGTGGAGGGCCAGCGCCTGATGCAGGCTTCTTCAGACAGGTTTCTTGGCTGGACCCATACAACGAACACCAAGCGCTCGCGTCATGCGCCTGATGGCTCGAACAGGCAGTTCTATGTCCGGCGCCTCAAGGATAGTCGTCTTGCCGCTATCGGCGCAGATGTGGCGCAGGAAGGGCTGGATGATTATGCCGCCCTGTGCGGCAGGGCGCTGGCACGTGCTCATGCGCGATCGGGCGATGTGGCGGAGATTGCGGGTTATCTGGGCAGCAGCGACAGCTTTGCAGAGGCGATAGCCGATTTTGCCGAGGCTTACGCCGGCCAGACGCGCAAGGACTGGGAAGATTTCAACGCGGCGATCGATGCGGGCAGGCTCAGCGTAACTGGCGAAACGAAAGACCGGAAAAAGAGCCGGGGTGCGGGGCAGGGCACCAAGCGGCGTGCGGGGCGAGGCAGAAGCGCATCGTAGCCCCTTAACCGTCGGTCAGAGGCAGAGCAAGAGGGGCGGAAACACCGCGCCGCCTCGTTGGCTGGCCTTGTAACAAGGTTCGGCTAATTCATGAATTATTGACATATTGGCATTTTGCCACTATCTATGTTTCGTCCCTGACCGAAAAGGGACTGTTTTCATAAATAATCTTCAACAAGATCTTGGAAAAACATGACTGACCGGAAAACCGAATGTTCCGTCGCTCTGGCGGGCAAGCTGTATCGACCCTCAGTTCATTTCACGCCTCCCACGGGCTTCATGAACGATCCAAACGGACTCGTTTTCGATGGCACGCAATATCATCTTTATTACCAGCATAACCCTGACGCCGCGTATTCAGCCAATATCTGCTGGGGCCATGCCACAAGCACGGATCTGCTGAACTGGAAAGACCAGCCAATCGCTGTGCCTGATACGGTTGACGGTCAGGCCTATACAGGTTGTGCCGTGCTCGATCGGGACAATCGGTCGGGCTTGTTTGCCAATGCCCATGGCACCAACATCGCAGCGCTCTACACGCGCTCCCTGCCGACACGGCAGAGCCAGTATCTCGCAATCAGTGACAATAACGGCCAGAGCTTCGAGGAGTATGCGGGTAATCCCGTTCTCGACATCGGCAGCCCGAATTTTCGCGACCCCCAGGTGATCTTTCACGAGCCCACGCAGAAATGGGTGATGGTCATTGCCGAGGTCGATCATCATCGCATCGGTTTTTATGCCTCGAATGATCTGATCCACTGGACGCATCTCAGCCATTTTGGCCCCGCGGGACTGCCGACCGTCAACTATGAATGTCCCAACCTCATCCAGGTGAGGGACGAGGCCGGCGCAATGCGCTGGGTGCTGTTTGTCTCGATCAATCCGGGCAGCCCGATGGGGGGCAGCGTCACGCAGTACTTTATCGGTGATTTCGATGGCGCGGTGTTTACACCCTGCGATGCGATCCTCCGCCTGACCGATTTCGCCAAGGATGCCTATGCCCTGCAGGTATGGAGCAACATGCCGGATTCCGAGGCGGTCAATATCGCCTGGATGGGGAACTGGCAGTACTGTCAGGAGCTCCCGACGCGGGATTGGCGTGGCGCGATGTCACTGCCGCGCAGCATGACCATCATACAGGACACCAACGGCTATCCGCGTCTGGTGCAGAAGCCACGCGGCGTGGAAAAACTCCGTCTCCCGCTCCTGAGCGAGGCGAACCGTTATCTCGCCGTGTCAACGCGTCGGGAAATTCCTCTCCCGGTGGGCAAGGCCATTGAGATTGTCATTCGCCTGACCGCCGATGAATATCGCCAGACTGAACCGGGTCAGAATGGCCTTGTAATCAATCGCTTCGAACTGGCTTTCGCTAACGAGGAAGGCGAGAAGCTGTCGATCGGTTATGATGTGCCATCCTCGCAAATCTGGCTGGATCGCAGCAAGCTGCGCGGGTTCGACCATCCATTCTTCACGGGGCGTTTCGCCGCGCCAGTCAATACGGCCTATTACCCCGATGCCCGCAGTGTTGACCTGCATCTGTTCCTCGATGGCTGCGCCTTTGAACTCTACGCCAATGAGTATCTGGAAACGGCGACGGCGCTCGTTTACCCGGCCAAACCGCTCGACCGCCTGCGCCTCGTAACCGAGGGGACGGGGTTCACGATCGAAACACTCGAGATTTACACACTCGACAAGACGATGTGCCGAGCGACGCTCTGAAGTCCCGCAGGGGGTAGTCTTGCCGCCCCCTGCTTTATCACCTGAGCGGTCAGTAAGCTGCTTTCTCCTCCTCCGTCAGGGGGAGGGGAACAGCCCGTTTCTCCCGAGCCGACTGGGCCGCTGCCTCGATCACCGCCATGACGGCGAGCGCTTCGACTGGCCTGATCGGGTTTGCGCCCTCGCCTGACAGGGCTTTTGCAAGGCAGCGATATAATTCGCGCTGGTCACCCGGCAGGGCGTCGGTTTCATGAAAGCTCGTTTCATCGGTGTGGATCTGCAGGCGATCCGGGTCCTGTCCCCAGTCTTTCTCGCCCGGCGTCATCCCAGCACGGAGCTGCCCTTCCTGTGGGTCGCCAAGTGTCTTGATCAGGGTGCCGCCCGTGCCATGCACACGAAAGCGGACGGCCCCGCCGGCCGCCAGTGAACCCGTATGGAGGATGACCCGCGTCGGGCCATATTCCATAATGATATGAGCCCAATCATCACTGAGGGCGCCGTCACGCTGGAGGGCAATGGAGGCCTGAACCTGCTCGGGCAGACCGAAAATCTGAAGTGCCTGATCAACAAGATGCGGACCGATATCGAACAGGACACCCGCACCAGCGCCTTTCCCCTCGCGCCAGCGATCCCTCACCTGAGGGCGGAACCGATCGATGGTCGATTCAAAGTGACGGACCTGCCCGATGACACCCTGCGCCAATGCAGCGCGGATTGTCAGGAAATCACTGTCCCACCGGCGGTTGTGAAAGACGCAGAGTTCGCGCCCATGATGTTCTGCCGTTGCGATAATCTGTCGCGCCTCATCGAGTGACAGGGCGAAGGGCTTTTCCAGCAGGACGTGTTTGCCCGCAGCCAGGGCAGCACAGGCGAGCGGGAAATGCGTGTCATTGGGGGTGGCGATCACCACCAGATCAATCGCCGGATCGGCAAAAGCGGCCTGCGGATCGTCATAGACGCGGCAGTCAGGGTGGTCTGCGCGGACCTCATCGGCCCGGCTCGACACGATGCCATACAGGTTCCATTCTGGCAGGGAGTCGATGAAAGGCGCATGGAAAACACGGCTCACGTAACCATATCCGACCAGTGCCGCCTGCGTGATGCGTGCTGCCATGAGAATTTCCTCCCCTTGTATCATCGATCCGTTTTCCGGTTCCGGCATACGGCCAAGCGACTGAAATCCCGACAGGCCGCCGGTTGTCTCGGTGAGTTAATCGCCATGGCACGATGCGAGTTGTCCCGTCGTGCCGATTTGAACTCTGTCTCCAGCCAGATTATGCTGACCTCAGCAGCGACGACGTTCCTGCCTCCATGCGAGCTTCAAGACCGGGACGGCCCGGCGAAACCCGTTTCAGGAGGTCCGTCATGGCGTGGATCGCGCTTTTTCTTGCCGGTATGTGCGAAATTTTCTGGGCTGCGGCCATGAAGCAGTCCGAGGGCTTCACGCGCCTCGGGCCAAGCCTTGCCACGGTCATTGGCATGGTGGTGAGTGTCGGGCTTCTCGGCTGGGCAATGAAGAGCCTGCCTCTGGGGACTGCCTATATGATCTGGACCGGTATCGGCGCGATCGGGGCATTCATCATCGGGATCATGCTTTTTGGAGAGGCTGGCAGTCCTCTGCGCTGCATTGCGGCCCTTCTCATTCTCGCTGGCCTGCTTCTGATGAAATGGGCCACGTGAAAAGCGGCTTTCGACGCCTAAGCCTTTTTATCGGGTCGTGAGCTGCGAAGGGGGCTGGTCCGGGGTAATCGCGCGCCCTCCTTGCACGCTCGCAAAGATCGTTCAGGTCATCGCGCATCCCGTCCCCTGATGGACTGCGAGCAGGCATGGGGGCGGTTACATTCCCTTTCGCTTCGTTCCTCGTCCGGTATGAAACGCCCTGCCATAGAATGAGCAGGACAATCGCCAGACGGATTACGCCCTTTCATGATACTCCGGATCACGACATCCGCATTGTTTGTGCTCATTCCAGCCGGGTCGGTTTCTGCGGCGCTTGCGCAGAGCAATACGGTCTATAACGGGCAGGTCTATACGGCCTCGCCCGGTTATGGCGCCACCTCATCCGCCGGACCGGAGGACAGGCAGGAACAGCGT